>JBEKWT010000420.1:0-2920 GCA_049512795.1 Occallatibacter sp. | reverse complement strand
GAAATGTCCAACGCCAACCGATTCCGTCTCGACCGCCGCAGCGTCCTCAAGTCGTCACTCGGTTTACTGGCAGGCGGCGCTGTTGCGCGCGTCGCGGAAGCTCAGCCGGAGATCAAGAACGTGAACCTTGCCTCCAGCCCGTCGAGCCTGAAGATCGCCGATATGCGCTATGCGGTGATCGTCAAGCCAGGGCCAAGCCCGTGCGTGCTGATCCGCATTGACACCGATCAAGGCGTCTACGGCCTGGGCGAGGTGCGTGACATCGCCGGGCCGCAGTACGCGATGGTTTTGAAAAGCCGGCTGCTGGGCGAAAATCCTCTGCGCATCGACTACTTGTTTCAGAAGATCGCGCAGTTTGGCGGAAATGCGCGCCAGGCCGGCGGAGTGTGCGCGGTGGAGATGGCGCTGTGGGACATCGCCGGCAAGGTCTACAACATTCCTGTGTATCAGATGCTGGGCGGCAAATGGCGCGACGAAATTCGTATCTATGCTGACACGACGGAATCCATGGATCCGGTTGAATATGGCCGGCGCGCCAAAGAGCGCAAGGAAATGGGCCTGACGTGGATGAAGATGGATCTGGGCATCAACGTACTCGATGGAATTCCCGACGCGGTGATGCGGCCGTCAGGGATGAGCGGCTGGGAACAGCACGTGCAACCGAACCTGTTCATTGCCACTGAGGTGACGGATAAGGGCATCGACCGCCTGTGCGAATACGTGGCTGCGGTGCGCGAAAACATTGGATACGATATGCCGCTTTCGATGGATCACCTGGGCCACATCGGCGTGAAATCGGTGATCCGGCTCGGCAAGGCGTATGAGAAATTCAACCTGGAGTGGATCGAAGACGTGATTCCCTGGTACTACACCGATCTGCTCAAAGAGATTACGCAGGAGAGCCCTACGCCGACCCTCACCGGCGAGGATATTTACAAAATTGACGATTTCGAGACCCTGTGCCGAGAGCACGTCGTGGACAAGATTCATCCCGATCTCGCAACTTCGGGCGGAATTCTGCAAACCCACCGCATCGGCGATATGGCTTTCAAGTATGGCGTGCCCATGGCCATGCACTTCGCGGGAACCCCTGTAAGCTGCATGGCCAGCGTCCACTGCGCCGCGGCCACGCGCAACTTCCTCGCGCTCGAGAATCATTCGCTCGATGTGCCCTTCTGGCAGGACCTCGTTACAGGGCTGGAAAAGCCGATCATCAACAAAGGTTTTATCCGCGTGCCCGATACCCCCGGCCTCGGAGTTGCGCTGAACGACGACGAGCTCAAGCGTCATCTCAAGCCAGGAACCGGTTACTTTGAACCCACGCCGACATGGGATGAGCCGCAATCGTGGGACGACGCGCTCTTCAGCTGACCGGCACGAACTCCCGCACTATGTGGTCAACTGCGTCAGAGTCGGGAACCGGAATCTCGCCTTCGCAATCGGAGTGCCCACCACCTCGATCCGCGTAAGGTCGCGCGTGCCCACGCCCAGGCGTTCAGCGAGCCGCAACGTGCTGTCGCACTTTTCAAAGGGAGGGGCGCCGCGATCGGCCATAGGATCCAATCCCATCACTGCCGTGGCCACAGCATCGGTCGAGACGCAGTTCATACCCGCAATCAACACCCCGGGGTGAACCGGCTGATGGATCCAGTTGCGCTCCTGGTTGGGCAACTCGCCGCCGGTCATGGTGTGGATTCCGTCGATGACCGCGAGGTGAATGGGTCTGGCCGCCACCAGGTCGGCGGTCACGCGCGGAACACGAAAGCCCGGATCATTCGATTCGGCCACGGGCTGCGGGGCACTCCTGGGCGGCACGCGAGAGCCGGAGTGCATCGGCTCCCGGAATCCGACAGGAATGATGCCTGGTTCGTCTTCGGGCGCCTGCCGGCTATAGATGGTGCATGGCGTGATGCCAAACCAGTTCTTCATCGAGAGGGTAACGCCGGCCGTGCGGTGCTCCTTCAGCTTGGCCAACGAGACAAAGACGTCCGCATCGAGGTAGGAGTGATTCAGATCGTATCCCGCGTACATCAAGCCGCCGCCTGGAACCATGAATCGAGAGTAGGTCTTTCCGCTGCCGAGGAAATTGGTGTTTTCAAACTCGACACTCGCCGCTGCGCTCGAAAAATCCTTCGGCTGCCAGCCCGCGGAGAGCATGAACTCCTCAAGCGGCTTGCCGCTGTTCGGGGAGCTTTCAAGCAGGCGAATACGCCGTGCTCCGGCACTGCCGAGCAGCGAGACCAATGACCCGATGACTTGTGGATGGACCCAATGGGTCAATTGGTTGGGCATGTTGTTCAGCTTGGCGTCCGGGCCGCCGGTCATGTTCAACTTGATGGCCACCGTCTTGCCCCGAACGAGCTTTTGCAGTCCGCCGAGTTGGTCGAACATGGCGGAAAGCACGTCAGAAACCTGCCGGTCGTATTCAGGACAGATTCCAATGGCCACGCGGCTTGATGGCGCCGGCATGATTGACGCCAGGGCGGGTTGCGCGATGGCTGCGCCGGCTACCATTCCCGCGGCGCCAAGAAACTCTCTGCGCGAGCAATGCAACTTCATCATCGGGGTGAGCTCCAGACGGTTCTTCTCAAGTATGAACCGGAATCGCTCTGGAGTGAGCAAGTTTATTTTCCTCAGTCACAATAGCCGCCGCTCCGCCCATCAGTGCGAATCCGTCGTCCCTGAGGGAGCAACCACTTCGAAAGTGGCTTCCTGGCTGGCCAGCGAACTGCCTCCGATCCAGACGGTGTAATGCGTCGCTTCGATCGTCGGCTTGCTCTCCAGGTTGAAGAAAGAGAGTTCCTTGAAGCCCAGAGGGAAATCAACCTGCTTCGATTCGCCGGAAGCGAGCGTGACGCGGCGAAAACCCTCGAGGCTTCGCACCGGTTGCTCAATGCTTGCCCCCAGGTTGCGCACGTAG
>JBEKWT010000419.1:0-2929 GCA_049512795.1 Occallatibacter sp. | reverse complement strand
CCCTGAACCCTGTTCTCTGGCAGGACTTTGGTTGCACCCCTTGACCGCTTTTGGGGATGGTGATCAAGTTTTTGACTCAATAGGATTTAAGCCATGGCAAAGTCTCCATCAGGCGCCGGCTCAATGCCGGAAGGCAAGCCCTTGCAAGCGGGTCCGGCAAATCCCCTGAAGGCCATTGGCTTGAATCTCTACCAGAACGCGAATCCCGACTTGCAGCGAGAAGTCCTCGATAGACTGCCGGTCCTTGTGTTCCTGGAACGCGAGGGGAAAATCGTCTTTGCCAATGCCGAAGCACGCAGGATCCTGGGCCTGACCGAAGGCGAGTGGACTCCACGCCCGGTCGAAGAGATTTTATGGGGACTATTCCCCGGCACGGCCGAGCCGCAGACTTTATTGACCGGCACGCAGCATGGCAGCCCATTTCACGCCACGCTTCCTGACCAGAGCGGCCACCTGATCCCTGTTGAAGGCACCTACAGCATTCTTCACCCCGAGCAGCGCGAAGCCGTTATTGTTGCCCATCCCAGCGACCGCGAGCGCGTTCCCAGATCTCGGCTGATGGAGGACGTGCTGGCCAGCCTCCCTGAAGGCGTGGCCATCGAGTACCAGAATCATGTGCTGTATGCCAATCCGGCCTTTACCCGCATGTTTGGCTACACCGCCGAGGAGGTCGAAGGTGGCAGCCTGCGCGAGCTCATTGTGCCGGAGACTCGCCTTAACGAAAATGTTGCCCTGCTCAAAGCCGTTGACGATCACGGCTTCTCGACTGCGGAAACCGTGCGCAGCAACAAAGCCGGCGAGCTCGTGGACGTGAGCCTGCAGGTCGCGCCGCTGCTCGTCGATGGCGGCAGGGTCGGCTATGTCTTCACCTTCCGCGATATCGGTGAGCACCGGCAGACTGAAGAGAAGTTGCAGCACGACGCCATGCACGACGTGCTCACAGGTTTGCCCAACCGGGCTCTGTTTCTTGACCACGTCAACCTCACGCTCAACCGGCGCCTGCGCGATCCCAGCCAGAACTGCGGCATTCTTTATCTTGACCTCGATGAGTTCAAGCAAGTCAATGACAGCCTTGGCCACGCCGCGGGCGACGCTCTGCTGATCGCCGTTGCCGGCCGCCTTCGCGGCTCATTGCGTCCCCAGGATTCGGCGGCGCGCCTGGGCGGCGACGAGTTTGCGGTTTTAGTGGAAAATATCGTCTCCACATACGATCTAGAGATTGTCGCGGGCCGCATCTTGCGGGAACTTGAGCGGTCATTCGAAATCTTTGGCCGCGACATCCACGCCGGCGCCAGCATTGGCGCTGTCATGGCCGGTCCCGACCATACCACATCCGATCTTCTCGTTCGTGACGCCGACCTGGCCATGTATCGCGCCAAGCAAGCCGGTGGAGGCCGTTACGAAATCTTCGACAAGCACCTCGAAGTCTCCGTGACCAGTCATCAGGAGCGGGAGCGCGAGATCCGTACCGCCGTCAATAAGCGGCAATTCGTGTTCCAATATCAGCCCATCTACCGCCTCGTCGGTGGCTTGCTCGAAGGATTCGAGTCCTCTCTCACCCTGCGCCGTGCTGACGGAACTGTGGACAGCCTTTTCGATCTGATGGCTGCCGCTGAAGACACCGGTCTTTCCGTTCTGCTGGGGCGCGAGGCGCTCGACGCCGCCTGCGCCGAATTGCGCCTCTTGAGCGATCGCTTGCCTGAGCAGGAGTTGATCGTGACCGTCAACTTGACGCGCCGCCAGCTTTACCACCCCGACCTGATCACGCATCTTATGAAAGCTCTCGCAGCCAGTGGCGCAAACCCTTCGCGTTTGCTGTTCGAGGCGCCGGAGAGCGCGTTCAATGAAAACCCTGATGCAGCTGTCGCCATTCTCCAGCGCCTGGCCGACTGGCAGGTGCGCGTGGCCATCGACGACTTCGGCTCGAGCCTCGCGCCGCTGAATCATCTGGTCCACCTTCCTGTCGGCATGGTCAAACTTGCCCCTCGGCTCACCGCCTCAGCGCTTTCATCGGGCCGCCAGCTTGCCGTGCTCGACTCGCTCATTCGCCTGGGCAACACTCTGGGATTGCAAATGGTCGCTCAGGGAATCGAAACTCCGCAACAGCTCGCGGCGCTCTCTCGCATGGGATGCGCTTTGGGTCAGGGCCCGCTGCTGTCTCCGCCTCTCGACGAGGAGCGCGCACTCGCGCTTGCCGAGACCGGCTCCGGGGCATTCGCACCGGGAATCTGACTCCATCGAGTCACACCGGCGTCTCGCTACGCCATTTTGAGTTGGCCTCGAATTCCGGTGTAGCATTGAAACCAATGATGCCCCAGAAGCCATCGCGCCGATCGCCAAAATCGCGGCTGACAAGTCGCAAGACGGCGGGCCGCACGCAGAAAACGGCGGGTCGCAAGCCGAAAGCGGAAGGCAAGCCGGCCAAACAGCTCATCATTCTCACCGGAATCTCCGGCGCGGGCAAAGCTTCGGCGCTCAAGGCCTTTGAGGATCTGGGTTATCACTGCGTCGACAATCTGCCCCTCGAATTGCTGCCTCAGTTCGCCGCTATCGTCGGCAAATCCACTGAGGTGGAGCGCGCCGCCATCGTCATGGACGTTCGCGAGGGCTCGACTCTCGACCGCCTGCCGGAAATCCTCAAGAGCGTCAAGAAACTGCTTCAGGTCCGCGTTGTCTACCTCGACGCTCAGGACGCTGCCCTCGTCCGCCGCTACTCTGAAACCCGCCGCCCGCACCCCCTCGGCCAGTCTGAAACTGTCTGGCGCTCGATCGTCGAAGAGCGTCAATTGCTCGATCCCATTCGCAACGTCGCCGACACGCTCATTGACACCTCCAACTTCAATGTCCACGAACTGCGCGCCGACGTCCTCGACCGATTCGGCCACGAAAAGCAAACCAAGCGCCTGCTCGTCTCCTGCCTCAGTTTTGG
>JBEKWT010000418.1:0-2942 GCA_049512795.1 Occallatibacter sp. | reverse complement strand
CCTGGTCCTTTGCATCCACGCGTCCAGCAAAGACCGGCGGATGATTCTTCAGGCGGGGATGATGCAGGAGCAGCCGAGCCAACTCAGCTCCGGCGTACCCAGTCACTCCCACGATCGCGGTTTGTAAAGTTTTGGTCATACGTCCAGCATTTTCCTCAGCCGGGCTTCGACTTCGCCTGCGTGACGCGAATCCGTGCAAATGACCAAAACCGTGTCATCTCCGGCAATGGTGCCGACAACTTCCTGCCACCCCTGACGGTCGAGGGCCGCCGCAACCGGCTGCGCCCCGCCCATGACCGTGCTCAAGACCACCTGATTCATCGCCTGGCGGACGCGCAGACCGAAACTGTCGATCATTTCATTGAGGGAAGGCGGTTGATCTTCTTCCGCCGCTGCCGCGATCGTAGGCGTGCTGTGTCCATTGGGGAGCGAGTAACCGCCGGGGCCCTTCGAGAGCCGCAGCTGGTGAATGTCCCGCGAAAGCGTCGCCTGGGTCACGTGAATGCCGCGACGGCGCAGTTTGCGGCGCAGCTCATCCTGGCTCGCCACCGGCGAACTGGCCAGCACATCGCGAATTACATTGAGGCGTTCGACGTTCATTCCAGGGCACCGGGTCCGTATGCGATCAAAGCAAAGGCGCGGTCCGCAGAGCGGAAACCGCGCTTGAATAAATATACGCCGGAAGCGCATAAGTATGCAAGAGATATTTTTGAGGAGGTGCGGAAACGGGTACCTGTGCGCCAATACTCTATTGCCCGCGGGGTGAAGGGTTGAATGATTCGATCCCATTCATCTCCGAGCAGGCCTTACTTCAGGTCTCGCCAGTTCGGCCCAAACGAGAGGTCGGCGACGAGCGGCACTTTCAATTTCACCACACCCTCCATCTCCGCCCGCACCAGGGCCGCGGCTTCGTCGGTTTCGTGGCCCGGCACTTCAAACAAGAGTTCATCGTGGACTTGCAGGACCATGCGGGTTTTCAGTTTTCGCTCCGTAAGTTTTCGGTCGAGGGAGATCATGGCGAGCTTGATGAGGTCAGCCCCGGTACCCTGAAGCGGGGTGTTGATCGCGGTGCGCTCGGCGAATCCGCGCTGATTCGGATTGCGGCTCTCAATGTCAGGAATCGGCCGCAGGCGTCCAAACATGGTGCGCACGGAACCATCCTGGCGGGTCTGGGCGAGGGTTCGTTCAATAAACGCTCTCACGCCCTGGTAGCGCGCAAAGTACCGCTCGATGTAGGCTTTCGCTTCGGCCTGCGGAATGCCCAACTGCGCCGCGAGGCCGAATGCGGAGATACCGTAGACGATGCCGAAGTTGACAGCCTTCGCGCGATTGCGGGTCTCTTTGTCCATGGCGGCCACAGGAACACCGAAGACCTCGCTCGCTGTGAGCGTGTGAATATCGATGCCTTCCGCGTAGGTGCGAATCAGCAACGGGTCGCCACTGAAGTGTGCAAGCAGGCGCAACTCGATCTGGGAATAGTCGGCTGAAAGCAGTTGCGTGCCCGGTGCGGCCGTGAATGCGGCGCGAATTTCGCGCCCCAGCTCTGTGCGCACGGGAATGTTCTGCAAATTCGGATTGACCGAGGAGAGGCGGCCGGTGGACGTAGCAGCCGCCTGAAATGTTGTATGAACCCGCGAATCGCTATCGACCAACAACGGCAAGGCGTCGACATAATTCGACTTGAGCTTGGACAGGTGACGATACTCAAGAACGAGGCGAGGAACCTCGTGTTGGTCGGACAGGAATTCCAGGACATCCACCGCGGTGGAGACGGCCTTGTTTTTGCCGCGAGCAGGCGGAGCCGGCAGGCCCAACTTTGTGAAAAGCACGATGCCGAGTTGCTTGGGAGAGTTGATATTGAAGCGCTCACCGGCCAACTCGAAGATGCGCTCGCCGACGCGGGTCAATTCGCTACTGAACTTGTCCGAAAGACTGCTCAACGCAGTTGTATCGATGCGCACGCCTGCTTTTTCCATGCGAAAGAGCACTGGCGCCAGCGGCAGATCGATCTCAGCGTAGACGCGCGCGAGGCCCGCCTTGTCGACTTCATCGCGCAAGGCTGGAACGAGCGCATGAATCGCGGCGGCCGCGGCGGGGAGCGATGAGGGTGGCGGTTGGTTGTTGCGGGCGGCGACATCGGCCAATGCCTGCGTAGCATGGGTGGGGTTGAGGGCGTAGGAGAGAAGCATGGTGTCGTCTACGGTGCCATGTAATTCAACGCCCATATCGCCGAGGACGTGCAGCGCGAGCTTCCAATCGTGGATGCGCTTGGGTATGGCAGCGTCTTCGAGGAGCGCGCGTAGCTCCGGGGTGAGCGGCAAGCGGAGCGCGCGGGCAGGATCGGCGGAGACTCCGACATGGAAGTGGATCTTCTTCTCGGCGGCTTCAGCAACGTCAAGCAGCGACAGCGGCGGCGGCTGCTCGTCATCCGATTCGTCGTCGGAAGGCTCTACTGCATCGAGCGCAAAGGCGAATCCGTGCTCACGGGCGGCGACGTAAAAGGCGGCGGCCTGCTCGACGCTCGATTCATCAACGAGCTCAACCGCGACTCCGCCCTCCGCGGGAGCAAGGTCGCGCAGCATCGATGTGAACTCGAGCTCGGTGAAGAGCGCGCGGCAGGCCTCGAGGTCGGGAGGCTGGGTTTCCATCGCCGCTAAATCCAGCGGCAGCGGCACATGGGTATCGATGGTGACAAGTTCCTTCGACAGTAGAACCGTGTCGCGATTCTGCTCGAGCGATTCACGATACGCCTTGCGCTTGACCTCGGCAGCGCGGTCGAGCACGGCCTCGACGGTGCCGAATTCCTTGATCAGCTCCACGCTGCCCTTGTCGCCGATGCCGGGCGCGCCGGGAATGTTGTCGACCGAGTCGCCGCGCAAGGCCATGACGTCGACGACTTTGTCGGGAGGGACGCCGAGCGTCTCAGTGACTTTGGCAGGATC
>JBEKWT010000417.1:0-2942 GCA_049512795.1 Occallatibacter sp. | reverse complement strand
CCAGCGCCGAGGAACTCGCTGCCTGGCGTAGCCTGCCCTTTAACGAAGAGGACTACCGCAAGTCCGAAGTAGGCGCGAAGCAGCTCGTCGGCGAAGCCGGTTACAGCGTTCTCGAGCGCACCTGGGCGCGGCCCACGGTCGATGTCCACGGAATCCCCGGCGGCTTCATCGGCGCCGGCGCCAAGACTGTGATCCCCGCCAAGGCGGTCGCCAAGGTCTCCATGCGCCTGGTTCCCAACATGACCCCCGCCAAAGCCTTCGCGCTCTACAAGAGCTACGTGGAAAAGATCGCTCCCGCCGGGGTCGACGTCGATGTCCGGCTCATTCACTCCGGTGACGCTTGCCTGATCCCCGTTAACAACCCCTACATTCAGGCCGCGACGCGCGCCCTGCATGAAGTCTGGGGCAAGGACACGGTCTTCATCCGCTCCGGCGGGTCGATTCCCATTGTTGGAGACTTCGATCGTCACCTGGGTCTGCCCAGCGTCATGATGGGCTTCGGCCTGCCAGACGATAATCTCCACGCTCCCAACGAAAAGTTCAACCTGAAGAACTTCTCACTGGGCATCGAATCGCTCATTCGCTTCCTCGAGGAACTGGGCGGCTGAGGTGAAGCAGGGAGCAAGGGAGCGAGGGACCAAGGGACCGAGGGAACAAGGGAACGAGGGAACGAAGGAACGAGGAAGGACCAAGCGATCGATGCGGTACGCTGTGCGCAGGATGACAGAGCGTGCAGCCTATACGGAAGAACCTGATGCCGCCGGTTTTGTTCTCGCCGGCGGCCAATCCAGCCGCATGGGCCGCGACAAGGCCCTATTGCCCTTTGCCGGTGAGCCGCTGATCGCGCACGCTGTTTCAATCTTGCGCGAAGCCGGACTTCCAGTCGCAATCGCAGGAGCCGCTTCGTCCGCTCGCACATCTCTCGCCGCGTACGCGCCGGTTGTCGAAGATTCCCAGCCTGGCCTGGGCCCGTTGTCTGGAATCTGCACCGCCATGGCCGGCACTTCCGCTCGCTTCGCCGTCTTTCTGCCCGTCGATCTCCCGCTGCTCCCGCCCTCGCTTATCGCGTACCTGCTCCATCACGCGCGCATAACCGGCCACGCCGTCACCGTCCCTTCGATGAACGGCTTTATCCAGACCTTCCCCGCTGTTCTGGAGCGATCCGCTCTTCCCGAACTCCAAAACGAATTGCATTCCGGGCAACGCGGCTGCTTTTCCGCGTTCCGGGCCGCAGCGGATGGCCTGAGCCAACCCATCGCCGGCCTCGACGTCGAGCTGCTCGCGCAATCCGGGCAGATTTCGCACCCTCTCGGCCTTCCTCCAGTTCGCTGGTTCCACAACGTGAATACCGTTCAGGATCTTCATCGCGCCGAGGCGCTTTGGTCGCACGCCATCGCGTAAGCTGATTGCATGGCGTTGTTTGAATCCCCCGCCGATCCCGACCCGCTCCAGCCGCTCGAAGCGGAGTTCGATGCGCTCGCCAAGCCCGGCGAAATTGCACCCCGGCCGGTCCCGGCGATCGCCGCTGGCCCCGCGCAGCCCATCATCGTCTTCGACGACGTCTCCATCTCCTTCGATGGCCGTTCCGTGTTGGAGAATGTCAGTTTTTCCGTGTGCCGCGGCGAGACACTGTGCATCCTCGGCCGCAGCGGCGTTGGCAAATCCGTCTCGCTACGCATGCTTATGGGCTTTCTCAAACCCGACTCCGGATCGATCCGCGTCGAAGGACAGGAGATCACCGGCCTCAGCGAAGAGGGCCTGCGCGCCATTCGCAAACGCATCACCATGGTCTTTCAGAACGGCGCTTTATTCGATTCGATGAGCGTCCGCGAGAACGTGGCTTTTCCCTTGCGCGAGAAAGGCGGCCTGGCCGAAGACCAGGTGAATCTGATCGTCGACCGGCTGATTGGCCTCGTCGGCGCGGAAGATGTGGTTGACTCTTTCCCAGCCAGCCTTTCAACGGGGCGCAAACGCGCCGTGGCCATGGCTCGCGCGCTGGCCGCTCAACCTGAGATCGTCCTTTATGACGAGCCCACCACCATGGTCGATCCCATCACTGCCCGTCGCATTGGCGGGCTCATCCAGCGCCTCAAGCACCAGCTCGGGTTCACCAGTATCGTGGTCACGCACGACACGCGTTTCGCCCAGGAACTTGCCGACACAGTGCTCTTTTTGCACCAGGGCCGGGCGCTTTTCTTCGGTCCCCTTAGTGACTTTCTTGAGTCAGGCGATCCTTATATCCGCCAGTTCCTCGCCCTGGACGCCTATGTATTGCCATCAGATTAAAAGAGTTATGATTTCAAGCCCTTCCGCTGTAAAATGAGCTTACCGGTCGGTATATCCCAAAGGTACCCGATCGTTGCATCCGCCCGTAATCTGTCAGCAGTATGATTTGTCTTGCTAACCGTTCCCCTACTGGGCCAAGCTGGAGGCAAGCGATTGTACCTAACAATGTGTCGAATTCGGCGCAGGAAGCAACGCGCAGACTCTTACGCGCTTCTAAATAAAGAAGATCGCAAGACACATCCTGGTTTGATTGAACTCAATTCCTTAAAAAGCGCTCGCGCGCTCATTCCGGGCCTGACATTGAAGCTAATGTTTACTCGGACCATCTTCTCGCCGCGTCAGCTTGCCCCCAGCAAGCGCGGCGGGTTCGCCTCCCCGGTCACTGGTCGGAATTCCATCTGTTCCACCGTGTCAGCCGATCCTGGACCCGGCCCCGAGTCTCCGGGTAGGAAACCACTCGGACAAGATGGTGCTTTGCTCGAACCTTGCTTCTTATGCGTTGCAAATCAACCCCACCAGCCCGCAGTTCAGGCCGTTCAGGAAGTTTGAGGTCTGCGTAGAACTTATGGCGAGTTCAGATTTCTGGCAAAAGCTGTCATCGTCCCTGGCAGAGTGGGACGCCGGAGTCAAAGGCAACTCCTCGAGAGGTTCACGGG
>JBEKWT010000416.1:0-2951 GCA_049512795.1 Occallatibacter sp. | reverse complement strand
CGTCTTTCAAGAGGCGGCGCTGGCCAGCGTGCCGCGCTCCGTGGCCGATCCTGCAGCCACCAACCGCAACTGCGTCGACGCCACCGTCAACCTGCTGGTAGCCGCCCGCGCGGCCGGCGCGCGCCGCGTCATGTATGCAGGCTCTTCATCGGTCTACGGCGATACGCCCACGCTACCCAAGCGCGAGGATATGCTCCCCAACCCGATCAGCCCCTATGCCGTGGCCAAGCTGGCGGGCGAGCACTATATGAGCGCATTTACACGCGTCTACGGGCTTGAAACCGTTACTCTGCGCTACTTCAACGTCTTCGGTCCCTTTCAGGATCCCACTTCGCACTACTCCGGCGTTTTGGCCATCTTTTGCCGCAAGTTGCTCGCCGGGGAGCAGCCCACCATCTACGGCGATGGCGAGCAGAGCCGCGATTTTACCTTCATTGAGAATGTGGTTGCAGCCAACCTGCTCGCCGCCGACGCGCCGGCCGAGAAGGTCTCCGGCAAAATGATGAACGTGGCCACCAGCGCGGCCGTCACCCTCAATCAAGTTTTTGAAATTCTGCGCGAACTCACCGGCTACAGCGGCGATCCGGCCTACGCGGAACCGCGCTCCGGTGACATCAAACATTCTCTGGCCGACATCAGCCGGGCGAGGGAACTGCTAGGCTACGTTCCGCAGGTTGATTTTCGCGAGGGGATTCGCCGCACCGTTGAGTGGTACAAGAATATGCAGCCGAACCATTGATGTATCGCCGCTGCCCGCAATCCTGCTGCTTTGTTGGTCCAACCGTTCATTCTCTGCTCCATCCGCTGCCTGCGCCGGGTCACGATCCAATCCGCGCTATGTGATGGCAATCACCCTTGTGACGCACACCATTGACGAATGATGTGCGATGAACGAAACTGTCAGGGATTTTCCCCAGAATAGCTGTTCGTTCTGAACGCCAGGGCCATCGTTTTTCGCTTCCAATGGCGTGGGGCGAAAGAGAGGCTCATGACGAGTTCTCGCTGCGGTCCGCGGCGCAGAGCTTAGTGTTCCTTAGAGTAGATTCGGCTGGAAGTGCGGTAGGTTGCGGTTCTGTGCGCGGTTTCTTGCGATTGAGGTTTCCTTCCGTTGCCGAATACTCTGTCGATCCACGAAGTTCTTCTGAACAACCCCGCCGCTCCTGATCCGGCGAACAAAGTTGGCCCCAGGTCTACCTCTCTTCGCGAACTTTGGCAGGTGCTGTGGCGGCGCCGCCGTTTCGTCGCCATCATCGAGGGAACGCTGCTCGTTGCGTGCGTTCTCTATTGCCTTATCGCGCCCAATCAGTACGAGGCGGCAGG
Source organism: Occallatibacter sp. (assembly GCA_049512795.1). Taxonomy (GTDB): domain Bacteria; phylum Acidobacteriota; class Terriglobia; order Terriglobales; family Acidobacteriaceae; genus Telmatobacter. The sequence continues at coordinate 1,631 of JBEKWT010000416.1, read as the reverse complement.
CCGGGTTGAGCTTCGCGCCGCGCCGGTCTCCTCGCTCAGCCTCGATGGCGCTGAAGCGCAGATTCCAACGTCGATTCTTTCTGCGCCCATTGCATTGGAAACGCTGGCCAGCGTTCTGCGCAGCGACCGGCTTGCCTGGCGCGTGATCGTCGCGCTCAAGCTTTACGAGGCTCCCGGCTTTCGCGGCGATTTTGCCAGCCGCTTTCCGGATTTCAATTCCGATAAGCCCACACCCGAGGCCCAGGCCTGGCTACTCGATCGCTTCTCGCGCCGCCTGCGCGTGCAGTCGATGGCGCGCACCATGCTGGTCGAAATCCGCTTCCGCTCGCGCGCCGCTGTGCTATCGGCCGCCGTCGTCAACGCGCTCATTGCCGCCTACGGCGATCAGGAAACCGAATCTCAGATTCAAGCCACTGCGCAGGCCTCCGGCTGGCTCAACGCGCAGCTCGCCGAATTGAAGACTCGCGTGGACCGCGACCAGCAGCGCCTGGCTGAATTCGAAGATCAGCACGGCATTGTGAGCACGCCCGAGGTGATGGCCAATGGCCAGCCCGGAGAAACGGAACACAGTTCGGCTCTGCTTCAGATCGACGAGCTCAGTCGCCAGCTCGTTGCCGCGACAACAGACCGCATTCTTGCCGAGGCTGAATACCGCGCCGCCTCGCAGGGCGATCCGGAGACGGTCATCGCCTCCGATCCGCGGCTCCAGGCCGACAACGCCAACTTTGCCACTGCGCTGCTCGAGCAGATCCACGCCCGCCGCAGCGATCTTGAGCAGGAACAGGCTCAGCTCAGCGCCGAACATGGGCCCGGCTTTCCGCGCGTTGTTGAAATCAGCCGCCAATTGGCAGATCTCGACCAGCAGAAGCAGGCCGAGGATGCGAAAATGGTCGATCGTTTTCGTTCCAATTTGCAAACTGCCCAGGATCGCGAGCAGTTGGTGCGGAACAGTCTGCAGCAGGCCACCGATGAGGGCATGAAGCTGAACGAGGCTGCAACCGAGTACGCCGTCATGCGCCAGGAGGCCAACGCCAGCCACGACTTGTACCTGCGCGTGCAGGCCAAAGCCGAAGAAGCTGGTTTCGCCGCCGGAGTGCGTTCCTCGAACATTTCTGTCGTTGATTACGCTCGCCAACCCGTGAAGCCCGTAACCCCCGATCTGCCGCTCTATCTTGCCATCACCTTTTTTGTCGGGCTTTGGATCGCAGCTGGAGCCGCACTGCTGCGAGAGTCGCTCGGCTCGCCGGGAGTGCGTCTGCTCGTGGCACTGATCGCGTTGCTTGGCGCCGGTGTTTCAATTCGAGCACAGGCGCCCACGCCAAACACATCAGGCTTGCCTTCCGGCGTTGCCAGCTTCCCACAGTCGCAGGAGACCCGGAGCGTGCCTAACCCGAAGGAAGCACCCCCGATATGGAACGACGCAGGCGGGTCTGCGTCGGCCGCTGTCGCCCAGACGCCCGCGGGAGCGCAATCTTCAGCACCCATGCCCGCTCCAATCGGCCCCGGGGACTTTCTCGAAATCGCCGAGTACCACACGCCCGAATTCCACTCCACGGTTCGCGTCTCGGTGGCAGGCACCGTCACGCTGCCTTTGATCGGCGAGGTGAAGCTGGCCGGCATGGACGAGCAGG
>JBEKWT010000415.1:0-2962 GCA_049512795.1 Occallatibacter sp. | reverse complement strand
CTCCGCAAAGGGACGGAATTGAGCCACTTGGTCCCCGCGTGCTTTCTCTGCGTTGACGCGCGCCGCCAGTTCGGGATCGACCTTCTTTCGGTCTTCGTCTTCAAGTTTGGAAATGAAGTCCATTTTCGTCACGGCGTCGTGTTGGAGGCTTGTCGTAATACGGTCTGAACCCTGACTGGCATTCTGGTGCTCGCATCGGTTTGATTTTCGGGGGAGGCCCAATAATAACACGGGTATTCGTGAGGCACTGGTGCAACGAGCAATCTTTGTGGACCAGCGCCGATGCCGGTTCGGCGGTAAAATCTGGCTAATTTCCGCGCTTGAGCGCCTTCTCGATTCCCGCCTCCGCCAGCGGCGTCATGATTGCGAATCCTGCCGGCAGCGGGTGAACGCCGTCGTCGCTCAGCGCCTCCGGAAGGCCTCCGCTCTCATCCTTCATGGCCGAGTAGTAGTCCACGTACACATAGCCCTTTTCAGCCGCGTTCCGCTTGATCCATGCATTCAATTCCACGATCCTGGGTGCAGGCTTCAATTCCGGCGACCAGGCGAATTCGGACGACGGCAGCACCGAGCACAGTACCACTCGGATGTTGTTTGCCGTGGCCAGATCGGCCATGGAGGCAATACTTTCCCCGCTTTGCTCAATCGTCATCGGGCCCGTGTTCTCCATGATGTCGTTGGTCCCGGCGAGAATGATCACGACCTTGGGCTTCAAATCGATCACATCCTGCCGGAATCGCACCAGCATCTGCGGCGAGGTTTGGCCGCTGATTCCGCGGTTGATGTAGGGCTTGCCTGGAAACGAGTGTTCCAGCTTCCATTCCTCGGTGATTGAATCTCCCATGAAGACGACGCGGTCCTCGCCGGGCTTGGGCGCAGGCAGCACGGCATCGGCCTCCTTAAAGCGCTCGAGCCCGCCGAAGTCCACCAGCAGTTGCGCGTCGTGCGCTTTTTTCCAAACATAGTATTGAGGCGGATGGGCGTCTTTGGCCGGCGTTGCCTGCTGGGATCGAGGCGCTTCTTTGCCTGTCGAAGCGGCGGGTTGCTGTGCGTCGAGCAAAGGCGCTGCGGAGATCCCGGCCAGCGCGGCTGCGAGTAAGAACGCGTTGCTGAGAATTTGTCGAATCGCCGGAGCGCTCGGCGCTCCAGAGAGACGCCCGGCAGATCCTGATCGATACGGGTCCATTTGGTTTTTCCCCAAGACCTTTCGCAAAGATGGTATACACCGGCTGAAAGCAGCGGTCCCCGAAAAGGAGCAGCCTCGGTTCCAATGAGTCAAGCTGCGTTGCCGGGCCTATCGACTCCGGTGCTCGAGGAGCTGGACGACATCAAGACGCTTCCATTGTGTTGCATACTCAAGCGCAGTCTGGCCATTGTGGTCCTTTGTTGCCGGGTTTGCATTCTTGCGCAGCATGAGCTTCACCGCATCCAGGCTTCCCGCAGAGGCGGCATACATCAGCGGCGTCTCACCCTTATCGTCCTGCGCATTGATGTTTGCGCCCTTCAAAAGCAGCAGATCGATGATCGCCTTATTTCCCCCCAGGCCCGCGTACATCAGCGGCGTCGCGCCGCCATCGTCGCCCGCGTCAGTGGCGGCGCCTTTTTCTACCAGTAGCTGCGCAATCTCGGCATGGCCGGAAGTACATGCGGCGATCAGCGCTGTCTCGCCCACATTGTTCTTGGCTTCAAGGTTGGCGCCCTTCTCAATCAAGAGCCTGGCCGTGTCAATCTTTCCCGACTTCACAGCCAGCAGGAGCGCCGTATCGCCTTGATTGTTCTTTGCGTCGACGTCAGCTCCCTCGCCCAATAGCCGCGTGGCCGCGGCAGTATCGCCGCTCGATGCCGCGCTGAGAAGCTCGTTGTTCACGTTGCTGAATGCCGGCGCCGCGGAAGGGCCGCCGATTGCCGTTGGTTCTGCTGGTTGAGAGTTGGCGCGGCTTTTAAAGGTTACTATCGCGAAGACCGCAACCGCGATTACAAGAACGACTCCCGCGCCGATCCACCAAAGGCGCTTGCCGGAAGCTGCACGCGCCGAGTCCGCTTGTTCCGATGGGCCGGTGGCTGCGTCGGTGATCGATGAATCGCCGGCGGCTCGCCCGGAAACTGATTCCCGGCCAGGCTCGCGCGACTGGCCGCTTTCGTCGCCGGCCTGGCTCGAGAGGAGAGCTTTCACGCCCTCGCACAGGCGCGAAAGATGCTCCTCGAGCGGGGGAGTGAGCGCATCGAGCCAATGCTGGCTGGAGATGTAGTATTCCATCTCCTGGGACATGGGTGCGTCTTCGATCCGCAGCGGGAGGATTGGCAACCCTTTGCTGACGGCGCGCTCGACTTCGCGCAACACCTGGGGGGAGCGATTCGAATTGGCTGAAAAGACCAGAACCATCAGCCGGCTATGGGACAAGCCGTTGACCAGCGATTCCGCATACGCTACGCCGGGCGCAACATCGCGGGGAGCAATCCAGCAGCGCACGCCGTTCGATTCAAGGGTGGCACATACGGCGTCTGCGACTGGCTTGTCCTTTGAGGAGTAGCTTATGAAAACGTCGTGCGCCATCTGCTATGCCTTTGCTTTCATCAGCGGGAAGGATGATTTGAGCATGTTCATGTTCGCATAGCAAGCAGTAATTGCGCTCGGGAATCGCAGAGCGACCTGGCGGTTCCAGGTGCAGCTGAAGGCTTTGCCGGTGATGATCTCGAACAATGGCACGTCGAGGCATGCCTCGTACACTCATCATAGAGGTTGCACGCGATGCGATGGTCGGCCGAATTCATGCTTTCCGCGGTTTCGGCGGCGCAGTTTCCCCAAGCGAGCGTGCCGGAGATCGCGTTTCTGGGCCGGTCGAATGTGGGCAAATCGAGCCTGCTGAATGCGCTGGTGGGCGCGAAGGCGGCGAAGGTCTCCTCGACACCGGGCCGCACGCGGGCCATTAACTTCTTTGAGGTTTCGGGCCAGCGGCGCGCG
>JBEKWT010000414.1:0-2977 GCA_049512795.1 Occallatibacter sp. | reverse complement strand
TGTGGGCGGGAGCCACGAGCGGCGCCAGCACGCGGGGACGCAGAATGTGCCAGGCATCGTGGGACTGGGCAAGGCCGTGGAGCTGGCGGTCGAGAGCGCTGAGGATGGGACGATGGAGCGCATTGCCCGGCTGCGCGACCGGTTGGAGGCGGGGATTCTCGCAATTCCCGGAACACGAGTGAATGGCGCGGGCGCGCCGCGCGTAGGAAATACGACGAACATTCACTTTGAGCATTTGGAGGGAGAGGCGCTGGTGATCGCGCTGGATTTGAAGGGCGTTGCCGTGAGCGGAGGGTCGGCGTGCCATTCGGGGTCGACGGAACCAAGCCACGTGCTGATGGCGATGGGGCTGGACAAGAACGCGGCGCGGGCGAGCTTGCGGTTTAGTTTGCTGAAGACGGCGGCGGATGAAGATGTGGACCATGTGTTGCGCGTGGTTCCGGAGGCAGTGGAACATTTGCGGGCGCTCGCGCCGGAAGTGGCGGGAAGAGTTGGATAGGAAGCACATTTCACGATGATGCAGAGCACAACCATTGCGGTGGCAATGTCGGGAGGGGTGGACTCCTCGACGGCTGCGGCGATTCTCGCTCGTGAGGGAGACGGCGACGGTTCCGGCTCCGCTGATTCGCGCAACACAGTGGTTGGGCTGACACTGCAGCTTTGGGATCAGACGCGGCTGGCGGGGAAGCACGGCATTCCCGATACGCCGAAGGCCGGGCGCTGCTGTTCGCTGGACGATGTGTATGACGCGCGGCGCGTGGCGGAGCATTTGGGGATTCCGTATTACGTAGTGAACCAGGAGGAGCGGTTCGAGCGCGACGTGGTGCGGCCGTTTGTCGATGAGTATCTTGCAGGACGCACACCGATTCCCTGCTCTCTCTGCAATAACCACATCAAGTTCGATCAACTGCTGAAGACGGCGCGCAGCATTGGGGCGGAGCGGATCGCGACCGGACACTACGCGGTGAACGAGTTCGACGAGAAGCGCGGGCGATGGATTATGAAGCGGCCCGCGGACTTGGCGAAGGACCAGACTTATTTTTTGTTTGGGCTGACGCAGGAGCAGCTTGCGCGCACGCTGTTTCCGCTTGGGCATATGACCAAGCCGGAGGTGCGCGAGATTGCGCGGCGACACGGATTGACGCTGGCGGAGAAGCCGGATTCGCAGGAGATCTGCTTCGTTCCGGGCGGCGACTACAAGCAGTTCATCACGGCGTATCTCGAGGAGCAGGGCGAAGCGACGACCGAGTCGGCGGGCGAGCTCGTGGCTGCGAGCGGCGAGGTGATCGGGCGACACGCGGGCATCCACAACTTTACCGTCGGGCAGCGAAAGGGATTGGGCGTGGCCAGTTCGGCACCGTTGTACGTGCTCAACATCGATCCGGCGAGTCATCGCGTGATGGTGGGGGCTGACGCCGAGCTGGCAACGCGCACGCTGCGCGCGCGGCAACTGAACTGGATCAGCATTGCGGAGCTGACGGAGCCGATGCGGGTGCGCGCGAAGATCCGGCACCGGCACGAGCCTGCGTGGGCGACGCTGGAGCCAGCAGGCAGCGACGAAGTCGTCGCTACCTTCGATGAGCCGCAGCGCGCGGTGACCCCGGGGCAGGCCGCGGTCTTCTACGACGGTGATGAAGTGGTGGGCGGGGGCTGGATCGCCTGAGTCGCGCCAGCGAAGACTAAACAAACATATCGTGATCGCGTGACGGCGGATTTGGCCGCGCATTGGAATGCGAATTGGGCTCGGGCGCTCCGTTGCGCAACGATTCGACAACTGCTTTCACAGAGGCCAATATCGCCGAGAATTGGCGCATGGGCTTGTTGACGACATCGGACATGAAGTGGCCGGTGCGATCGAGGGTGTCGAGCACATGAGAGAGCATGACATCGAGGCGGGTGGCCTGGACGCGCGCGCGCGTAATGATTTCGTTAGCCGCGAATTGCACGTCGGCGGTTTGCACGCGCAGGGAATGAGTGAGGGCGGCCAGGTCGTCGGCGGTTTGCTCGATCTTCGGGGTGAGGCGCGTGACCAACGCGCGGGTATTGTTGATGAGCGGAGTCACCGAGGATTGGAACGCCTCGAACTTCTCGTCCGCAGTACGGGCCGCCTTGCGCACGACCAAGAATGCGGCGAACATGACGATTGCCTGGGCCAGCATGGCCAAGGCCACCAGTGCGAACAGGGCGAGTTGAATGGTCTGATTGTCTAGCTTTGACATGATGACGATCTCGCGCAGGAACTCAGCGGCCTGCGAATCACTGCTGGAACACGCTGTCTTCGCGAGGGCAGCGGCTTTTGTCCCGGAGCCAGCGCGGGCACCCGATTCGATCACACCCGCATTCGACGCCGGAACAATGAAATGTGAGGCCGGCACGGGCCCGGTGAAGCTCGCCGGATCTCAATACTCGTGGGTTTCGGGCTCGCTGCTCGCCGACTTGTAGGCGGTACGACCAGCGTCCACGGCCGCGGCGACACGAGTCGTCTGATCGGCTACGAGATTCTTGCCGCGCTCGACAAACTCTTCCCATTGTGCGCGTCCGCGATCAGTGTATTCGCCAACCTGCTCCTTGCTCTTGTCGACAAAGGCGCTTATCTGCTCCTTGCCGCGATCGACGATGGCGCTGACGTTCTCCGCAGCCTCGCGCGTGCGCGCCCGGAGATACTCGGCGCTCTCGCGAGCTCCTGAAGCGATGTCCTCGCGTGTTTCCTTGCCGCTCTTTGGCGCATAGAGAATGCCGACAAGAGCGCCAACACCTAATCCGGCCAAGAACCAGGCCAAACCGTAAGACTTGCTATCTTCTGCCATAATGAAACCTCCTTTTTCCACCGCGCTCAATGAATGCCTGAGACTATCAAACCTGTCCAGTTTACTGCAAACAGCCCCGAGCCGCAGATCGGAGTAGCGGTTGAGTATGAGAAACCCGCTCCCCGCACGGACCGAAGCCCCCGAGACGCTGCTGAACTCACATGCGAAGC
>JBEKWT010000413.1:0-2989 GCA_049512795.1 Occallatibacter sp. | reverse complement strand
AATCAGATCCTCAAGCTGAATCTCAGCGCTTTCGTCCACAATCTCGGTACGGCGCTTGTCGCCATACTTCGCAAGGACTTCCTCAAGCTCCTTCACGATCACCGCGCGCAGTTTTTTCTCGCTGCCCAGGATCTCCTCGTAATCGGCAATCTTCTCGCGGATCTCATTCAACTCTTTCAGCAGTTCGTCGACGGAGAGCTGCGTGAGCCGGTAGAGTTGCAGTTCGAGAATGGCATCGACCTGGCGCAGGGTGAGGCCCTTTTCCTCGCGGGGTCCGGGCTCGCGGTCCAGGCGGATGACGATGTCCTTGCCCTTGCCCCATGCGTACAGGTTCTCGCGAGCGTCCGCGCGGGAGTTCGATGCGCGGATGATTTTGATCACGGTGTCGAGATTGTCGAGCGCGATCTTCAGGCCTTCCAAAATGTGCTCGCGCTCGCGCGCCTTGCGCAGCAGGAAGACCGTGCGCCGCTGCACCACGTCGATGCGGTGGTCGATGAAGACCTGAATGGCTTCGGCGAGGCCCAATTCCTTCGGCTGGCCGTTGGTGACGGCCAGGAAGATCATGGAAAAGCTCTCTTGCAACTGCGTGTGCTTGAAGAGCTGGTTCAGCACAATCTCCGGCTGCGCGCCGCGCTTCAGGCCGATGACGAATCTCATGCCGTCGCGGTCGCTCTCGTCGCGCGTGCGGTCCTGGCCGATGTCGATGTCGGAGATGATTTTGTTTTCGACCAGCTCGGCGATGCGCTTGAAGAGCGTGGACTTGTTGACCTGATAGGGAAGCTCGGTGACGACCAGGGCTTTGAGATCCTTGGTGACGTTTTCAGTGGCGACGCGGGCGCGCATGAGGAAGCGGCCGCGGCCGGTGCGGTAGGCGTCAACGATGCCGGCGCGGCCGTAGAGAATCGCGCCGGTGGGGAAGTCGGGGCCCTTGACGTGCTTGAAGACTTCAGCAAGTCCGGCTTTGGGATTTTTGACCAGATCGATGGCGGCGTTGACGACTTCAGTGAGATTGTGCGGAGGAATGTTGGTGGCCATGCCGACCGCGATGCCGCTCGATCCGTTGACGATGAGGTTGGGAATGCGCGTGGGCAGAACCGATGGCTCGACGGTGGACTCGTCGTAGTTGGGCACGAAGTCGACGGTTTCCTGGTCGATGTCGGCCATGAGCTCGCCGGTGATGCGCTCCATGCGGCACTCGGTGTAGCGCATGGCGGCGGGCGGATCGCCGTCGACGGAGCCGAAGTTGCCCTGGCCGTCGACGAGCGGATAGCGCATGGAAAACGGCTGCGCCATGCGGACCAGCGTGTCATAGATGGCGGAGTCGCCGTGGGGATGGTAGACACCCATTGCCTGGCCGACGACTTTGGCGCACTTGGTGTATTTCTTGTTGTGCTCCAGGCCCATCTCGCTCATGGTGTAGAGCACACGGCGATGCACGGGCTTGAGGCCGTCGCGGGCGTCGGGCAGCGCGCGCCCGATGATCACCGACATGGAGTAGTCGAGATAGGAGCGGCGCATCTCCTCTTCAATATTGATGGGAACGAGGTTGGTGCCGCCGGGAGGGGTCGGTGGATCGAGAGGAAGCTGGGGATTCTTATCGTCTGGCATAGAATTTGCGAGGTCGATTTGCGAGGTCTGCGGGGAGGCGGCAAAAAAGTCCGGAAGGAGCGGGGCCGGGTCCGCAGGTCTCTGCTCTTATTTTAGTGGTTTGAGGGGCGGTTTAGCAAGGCGGGCGGCAGGAAATAAAGCCTTATTTTGCTTGGTTTTATGGGGCGATTTCAACAGTGCGCCGAGCGATCGGGAAGGTTCGCGCGATGAGCTCAGTTTTTGTGCCTGAATCGGCGTTACGGGAGGTTGGGTTGCGGGGCGGTTGGCGAGCATTTTCTGGCGGGCGAAACTGCGAGGGATTTGTGGCAATTCTGCGTTACTGCGATAAATGCGGCAAGCTGAGAATGCAGAGCACTGCCTGAAGAAACACGATTGCTCCGCCGGCGGCGAGAGCCAGCTTGCCGCGTGGGCCGTCGTACGCGTCGGCAAAGACGCCGCCGACGAAGGTGAGCAGAAAGGGCAGCGACCAGAGCCAGGGAGATCCTGGCGCGCCAGTCATCACGAGGAGCATCAGGGTCGATGCACAAAGCAGAGGCGCGGTGTTGCCGAAGTAGCGCGACTTGCGCGCGGCAAGATAAAGGACCAGCGCGGCGGCAGAGGCCAGGGAGAGTCCGGCGTTGGAGAAGGCGGAAAAGAAGCGGCGTGCAGGATCCAATGAGAACCCGAGGAAGCCGGCGGACGAACGGAAAACGTAGCTGAATGCGTCGGGCGAGAAGCCGTAGCAGGCAAAAACTATGACAAGGCCGCCCGCCGCTGCGAGCAGCACGACGGGCAGGGCCTGGCTGCGGTGTCCCTCGGCGATCCAGAGCATGGCTGCCAGGCCCAAGAGCGCCGCGACGGGAAGGGCGGCAATGTGCGCTGCCGCAGTGACGCCGAATATGACCGAGAGCAGCACGATGCGCGGGCGCCACTTGCGGGCAGGTCCCTGCATAGAGTGGGCCACTCCGATGCAGGTGTAGATTCCGCCAAAGACTCCGAGAGCGGCAAGCACTTCAGGATTGGGCGCGACACAGGCCTTGAGGATGGCTGGCGAGAAGCAGTAGAGAGCGAGCGCGGTGTAGCCGCCCAGATTGCCATAGAGGCGGCGGGTGACCCACCAGATGCATCCGCCGAGCAGGAATCCGGCGAAGAGGAACGGCAGCCGCAGGAGCAGCAGGATGTGAGTCATCTGATGTCGCAGTTCCCAGGTGCTCAGCTCAGCGGCGGAATTCTGGGCAACATTCTGAGCGTCATTCTGAAACAGGCGATTCTCGGGACTGCGAAAGAGATCGAATCCGCGCTCGAGCAGCAGGTTGAGGGTGAGGGGAAGGCCAGCGAGGCGGTAGACGAGAATACCGTCGTGAATGTTGCCGCAGGAGGTGTAGTAGCCGGCGAGAGGCGA
>JBEKWT010000412.1:0-2995 GCA_049512795.1 Occallatibacter sp. | reverse complement strand
TTGTTCAGCAGGTCCTTCTTCGCATCCCTGAATCGCTCTCCGCGAATGTCCGCTTCCTTCATCCCATAGGTGCGAATCGTCGTTCCCGTCGCTCCATCAATGATGGCGATCCGGCTCTCGATGATCTTTTCAAGCGGATGTTGGGAAGTCTTAGTCATTTCTTCTCGTAGGTTTACGACCTGCTCATCAAGAATATCGGAGTTCGGCCTTTTTCCGGACCAATTCCGCGCCCAACGTGTCTCCACAGTTACTGAACTGCTCCAACTCCAGCCCGAACGGCTAGCTCCGCTAACTCCGCTAGCACCGCTAACTCCGCTTTCTCATCCCCCTCCCTCCCATTAAACTGAAGACGATGATCACCACCCTCTTTGGCAGCGAAGAACCCGAAGAATCTGGTCCAAAAAACTTTTTAGGCCGCATGCGCGACGCCGTCTCGCGCACCCGCGAATCCTTCTCCGCCAAAATCTCCGACATCGCTGCCCTTACCCGCACCGTCGACGAGTCCGCACTCGACAATCTCGAAACTGCACTGCTCTCGAGCGACATCGGCGTCCCCACCACCACCGCCATCATCGACGCCCTCCGCGATCGTGCCCGCCATCAGGCCATCGAAGGCGGTGCCGAGCTGCGCGATCTCTTGAAGGAGCAACTGATCGCCATTCTCCGCGCCCCACAGCACGCCGTCCCCGCGCCGGCCGCCCCGCCCAAGATCACATTCCTCGTCGGCGTCAACGGCACCGGCAAAACCACTTCGAGCGGCAAGCTTGCCGCATGGTCTCGTGCACAAAACCGCTCTGTCCTTCTTTGCGCCGCCGACACCTACCGCGCCGCCGCCATCGAGCAGCTCGAAATCTGGGCCCATCGTTCCGGCGTCGAAATGATCAAGACAAAGCCCGGCGGCGACCCTTCTGCTGTTCTCTTTGACGCCATCTCCGCCGCCAAATCCCGCTCCATCGACGATCTCTACGTCGACACTGCCGGTCGCCTCCACACCAAAGCCGGCCTCATGGACGAGCTCGACAAGATGCGCCGCACCGCTGCCCGCCTCGTCCCTGGCGCGCCCCATGAAGTGCTCCTCGTCATGGATGCGACAACAGGCCAAAACGGCCTCCAGCAGGCCCGCCTCTTCACCCAGTCTGCCGGCGTCACGGGAATCCTTCTCACCAAGCTCGATGGCACCGCTAAGGGAGGCATCGCCGTCGCCATCGCCCGCGAACTCAATCTCCCCGTCCGCTTCGTCGGCGTCGGCGAAAAAATGTCCGACCTTCTAGAATTCTCGCCGGTAGAATTTGTCGAATCGCTGTTGGAGTAATCGATTCCGGAAGATCAGAACACCTTCTGCTTGTCATCCTGAGCGGAGTTTGCCGTACTCTGCTTCGCTCACGCCACAAAATCCCCCGCAATCATGCGGCCAATCGCGCAATTTTCACGCGCCGCTTGCTCAAGGCATTTGCGAGATCGTAATTGGCCTGCAACCTGATCCACACTTCGGGGGAAGTTCCGAATGCCTCGGAAAGACGCACGGCCATTTCGGCCGACACGCCTGTCTTGCCGTGGATCATTCGCGACAGATTGGCCCGGGTGATCTTCAGGTGCGCGGCCAAGCCTGATACCGTTAAACCGAAACCCTCCATGTACTCCTGAACGATCTCGCCTGGGTGCGCGGGGTTACGCATCATATACTTTTCTCCTTCAGTGATAATCCTGGTAGTCGACTAAAATCGCGTCTTCGTCCTCAAATCTGAACGTGATGCGCCAATTGCCGCTGACACGAACGGACCAATGGTCCTTCAACTTTCCTTTGAGCGCGTGCAGCTGCCAACCCGGCACATTCATGTCTTTGGGTGACGTACTTGCGTCAAGCAATGTCAACTGCCGTCTGAGCTTCGTCGCATGCTCTGGCTGGATTCCCGCCTTGCTGTCGGTACGGTAAAACTTCTCCAGTCCAGCGTGACGAAAGCTCTTGATCATGCGTATAGTGTATTGGCACACTATACATATGTCAAGAAGATCTTCGGCATGTGGCTTGCATCACTGCGGCCAGGCTCCTCCCGGCATGTACACTTGATTGTTCCTCTCGCCCGCACATGAGCACTCCGTCCGAATCCGACCTCCACTGGATGCGCCGCGCCCTCGAGCTCGCGCGCCGCGGCATCGGCGTCACCTCGCCCAATCCCGCCGTCGGCTGCATCATTCTCGACCGCGCCGGCCAGGTCGTCGGCGAGGGCTGGCACGAGTACGACCTTCTCGACCACGCCGAGATCGTCGCTCTCCGCGAGGCCACAGCGCACGCCGGCGACCGCGTTCACGGCGGCACAGCCTACGTCACCCTCGAGCCCTGCAACATCACGGGCCGCACGCCGCCCTGCACCGATGCGCTCATCAAATCCGGCGTAGCCCGCGTCGTCGCCGCCACCATCGATCCCAATCCCGCCGTCGCCGGCCACGGCCTTGAAGCCCTCCGCGCTGCGGGAATCGAAGTCACCGTCGGCCCCTGCCAAACCGAAGCCCGCCGCCTCAACGAAGGCTTCGCCCGCTGGATTCAGCACCAGCGCCCCTTCGTACTGATGAAAGTCGCCATGACCCTCGACGCCCGCATCGCGCCGCCGCCCGCGCAGCAAACTCCCCACGCTCCTTACTGGATCACCAGCGAACTCGCCCGCGCCGCCGTTCAGCCTCTCCGCTGGGCCGCCGACGCCACCATGGTCGGCGTCGACACCGTTCTCGCCGACGATCCCTGGATGACCGACCGCAGCGGCCTGCGCCGCCGCCGTCCGCTTCTGCGCATCGTCCTCGACTCCGCCCTCCGGATGCCTCTCGATTGCAAGCTCGTCTCGACAGCGCAAAAAGATGTCGCCATCTTCACCGTCTCCCACGACGAATCCCGCATCCGTGAGCTCGAGAGCCGCGGCGTCCGCGTAGAAGTCCTCTCTGCGGAAGCCGGCCGTGTCCCGCTCGACAAAGTCCTTTTGAAACTTGGCGAAGAAGGCGTCCT
>JBEKWT010000411.1:0-3014 GCA_049512795.1 Occallatibacter sp. | reverse complement strand
CTCGGCCTTGGGAACCAGCGCCGCCACCGAGTCCACCACCAGCACATCGATCGCGCCCGAGCGCACCAATGCTTCCGTAATCTCGAGGGCCTGTTCGCCCGAGTCCGGCTGCGACACCAGCAGGTTGTCCACGTCCACGCCCAGCTTCTTCGCATATCCGGGATCGAGCGCGTGCTCCGCGTCCACAAAAGCCGCCAGCCCGCCCGCGCGCTGTGCCTCGGCAATAATCTGCAACGTGATCGTGGTCTTGCCCGACGACTCCGGCCCGAACACCTCCGTCACTCGTCCGCGCGGAACGCCGCCTACTCCCAGCGCTGCGTCAAAGCTGATCGATCCCGTCGAAATCACGGCAATCGGCAGCAGTGCCTCACGGGACCCGAGCCGCACAATCGACCCCTTCCCAAATTGTTTTTCAATCTGTGCAAGCGCAAGTTCTACCGCTTTGGCGCGGTCGTCGACGATGGCCATTGGGAGGGCTCCTCAAAAAAGTGCTCGCCCGCCAAATCTCATGCTTTCCTGGCAGGAAACGGCGAGGGGCTTAATTGGATTTCGATGGGATTGTAGCAGGATGGGACATTGAAGAGAAGGAGAAAATAGCGAAGAAAGAGTGAAAACGAGCCGACTTCCCCTCAGGTGTGCCGAAGCGCACAATCATACGAGAAACGCGCATCAATTTCGCAAAATCGCATCAAACCACAAAACATGCATCATATGATCAAATATGCATCAAAATTAAAATTTGCATCAAATCAAAAATTGATGCACAATCAACCCATGAGAACCACGATCACACTCGACGATGACGTGCATGAGTTCGCACAGTACTACGCCAACGCGAAAGGAATTACCCTCAGCGCCGCGATGAACGAACTTGTCCGCAAAGCCGAGACGGCGCCTGCGCCCAAACCCGAAATCATATTTTCTCCAGACGGATTCCCAATGTTTCCTCCAATTGGCGGCGGTAGAGTGATTACCGATGAAATGGTGAAGAAACTCGAGGAGGAAGAGTTTGATCCGGAAAAGTTTGCTTGATTTGAACGTCTTAATCGCGCTCTCAGATCCGGAGCATAAGCATCACCAGAAAGCGCGGAACTGGTTCACTTCATCTAATAGAGGGAACTGGGCTCTGTGCCCTCTGACAGAGGCAGGATTTTTGCGCGTGACAACGAATCCCGCATTCCGTCCCGGCCCACGCACCTTGGAGCAGGCCATCGCCATCCTTCAAACCCTTAAGGGGATCTGCGATTACTGTCCCATCGATGAAAGTTGGGTCACTCTTACCGCTCGATTCGCTTCGCGCATCCGCGGCCACCAACAGGTGACCGACGCCTACCTTTTGGGTCTTGCGATCAGAGAGAGTCGCGTACTGGTCACCTTCGACAGGGGATTCCAATTAATGGCAGGAGACGAATTTCGCGACAACGTGCTCGTCTTGGAATAGCTGTTCACACCCCGTAGGCGCCCGATCTCCCCTCGCGACCCATCATCCCGCTCGGCCCTGGCCTCCCGCCAGCCCGCAATGGCCCCAAAATCTCCCAATCAGGTCGAATAATCGAGGCCAAACAACTATTTTCGGTCTTTATATTGACTTCACATAATCTTTATGGTTCGCTCATATTACGGGCTCTCATCCACGACCGCAGCCCGAATTCAGGTCGCTTGCAAGCGTTGGCGATGGCATAGAGAGGGCAGGTGGACCAATGACAAGTCTGGACAGGTTAATGGAGTATCTGGCAGCTGGCGTCTTCCTCTGCGTTGGAATCGCAAGAATCATGAGCTATAACCGCAGGCCTAAGCCGCTCGGAGCGCAGTCCGCGGGTCTGCCGTTCGGCCTCCCGTACGAAGCGCTTATAGCCGTCGGCGTATTTCAGATTGTGGCTGCCGTAATCCTGGTCGCGCCACTCTCGTTCATGTCTGCGCTCGCCCCCTGGGCGGCTGCGGGACTCGTGCTTGTCACGCTCTATGGCGCCATCTACCACACGCGCCGCCATGAAACGGCCGTGCCCAACCTCGCATTGTTTCTTCTCGTGATGTTCGTCGTCATCGGCCGCTGGATGTAATTGGGCCGCAACCGCCTCGCCCAGACTCGCTCAAACGGTGCCGCTCAAACCACGTACGCGCCCACCCGTGTCTCGCGGCTGGTCAGAGCGTCGCACTTACGGTCCAGCACCTCGTACTCGCCATCGTGCTCCTTACGGAAGGCGCGAAACGCCTCTTCGCTCGTCCACCGGTCGATCGTCAGGTAGTTCCCTGAAACATAGGCGTCGCGAAGCAGCTCGGTTCCTCGGTACTCCGGCGAAGTCCTGAAAAGCTGTGCCCAGGCTCCTTCGGGCCCATAAGCAGCCTCAAAGCCGGCCACCTTATCCTCCGCAATCTCAAACTGCCAGACCACAACGAACATCGCGAACCTCAATCGTGCCTTTATGGTAGCGCAACCGGTTTCGCGATCCGAGTCGCCCACTCCCCCCGTCCACCCCCGCGCCGCCAACTATCTCATATGGTGGTACACCGTCTCTATCCCGAGCGCATACTGATCATGGGCCGTTCTATAAAGGAGTAACCTTCCCCTTAGGTCTCCTTTGCCGCTCCGCCCGCTCAACTTGCAAGACAATTTTGAAAAGGGTTTTTGACGGCCTGTCTGACTTGCTGCCAGCCCCACGCGCACCGCGTCAGATGCGGCGATCATCAAATAGACGTGGACGTAGGCATTGACGCTGTCGGCCCGCGCCGCGCGCGCTCCGGCGAAAGCTTTGCAATCTGAAGACGTCGAACCAGGCTTCAATGTGAGGGATCTATGAAGGCTCGCTACCCAGGCATCCGCGTTACCGCTAACGGCAACCAGCTCGTCAGCTACCACACTGAAACGCGCATCGCCGACGCCGGCGTTTTCTACCCCATCACCCCGTCCACTGAAGGCGGCGAGCTCTTCCAGCAGGCCTATGCTGAAGGCCACCTGAACGTCTTCGGCCACAACACAATCGCCATCGAAGCCGAAGGCGAGCACGCGGCACAGG
>JBEKWT010000410.1:0-3029 GCA_049512795.1 Occallatibacter sp. | reverse complement strand
ATCCCTGGCGCGATGGCTTCGGTCAGCCCGGTCACCTATCCGAACATGACTCCTGCGGCAAGGGCTCTGATGGCTGGCTGGATGAAGAAGAAGGCAGAGATCTTCGCCGGGAAATACCAGAAACCGGACTCGGAAGATCCGGACACAGTGAACCACATGATCTGGTACGAAATGACCGCGTACAAGGTCCCGTTCCCCGGCGAAAAAACGGTTCGCCCCGCAAGCGACTTCAACCGCAAGGCGCCCGCCGCGAGCGCTGACCTCGACGACTAAATCACGGCCAACTACCAAGCCCTCTCTCCAATCATCGGGGAGAGGGCTTTTTCATTCTTCAAATCCAAGGTCTCAACCAAACGGTTGCACTTCGCGCACTGGCGGGAGAGCGCTCGGTAGACATACGGGCCTTCGGGCGCGCAGGAATTTGCGATTATCGATGCATCTTCCGTATCTCGCTCCCCGCCAGTAGAAAAGCGCCCACGCCGTATGTATAGCTCGAAGATGCCTTGAAGGGCTGGGGTTCCGCGCCGGTCTGCTGGATCGAGCCCAGGCGTCCGTCTGCATACACATGATGCAGCATCCCGGCCCATGCCTTTTCGATCACCGGGCGGTACACCTTTTGGTCCAGCCATCCCCCATTTACCCCTGCAGCCAGCGCAAAGGTAATGAGAGCAGAGCCGGAGATCTCGGGCATGTCGTAATCGCCGGGATCGAGCAGGCCGGCTCGCCACAGCCCATCGGGCGATTGAATCGCTGCCAGGCTCGAGGCCATTTCCTTGAGCTGCTCGATATATTTTGCCCGTGCCGGATCGTCTTTGGGAAGGTATTGCAGGGTGCGGACGATTCCGCCCATCACCCAGCCGTTTCCGCGCGACCAGAACATCTTTTTTCCATTGGCCTCGGTCCTGGTGAGGTAGGTGGAATCGCGAAAGTAGAGATGCTCTGTGGTGTCGTAGAGGCGATCGGAAGTCTTGGCCCATTCCTCGTCGAGGTAGTCAAGATATTTCCTGCCGCCGGTTGCGGCATACATTCGCGACCAGACAGGAGGCGCCATGAAAAGCGCGTCGCACCACCACCAATCGATTTCCTTGCCGGGAATCCTGGAGCCTCGCGGCGCAGCGAGAATCGCATCCAATTCCTGCTTGGTGGGCGCGATCATCGCCGGGTCCTTCTTGAGCAGATAAAGCTCAAGATAGGTCTGGCCCACGCTCTGATCGTCGGCATTGGGCAAATGCGATCGCAGCTTCCAGTCGAATTTCTGCCCCATGGCGGTCATGGCGTCGCGATACTTTGGGTCGCCGAGCGAATCCGACGCGGCCATGAAGCCGGAGTAGAGAACGCTCCAGGTCCAGATGCGGTCAAAGTAGGGCTGTGATCGTTCGAGTTGCCAGTCGGCTACCTTGCGCATAGCCTTGGCCACGGCCTTGGGCTTGATTGAGTAAGAGAGGTCGGTCGCCAGCGGGCCGGGATCGTCAGGCGCGTCGCCAAAGTGACGGGCCGCATTCGTGGCAATGTTCTGCAGTTCCTTTGGCGTCGGTTGCTTCTGCGCTGATGCGAGGGGCTGATAAACGCAAATGAAAAGGCTCGCTGCAATCGCGAACGCCACGGTCTTTGCCTGGGCTTTCATATTCGCACCTCAATCTGTGGTTCAAGTGCCATCGGATCCGTGCACGTTGGAATTCGCATTAGATGCGTCGCACTTGCGATCAGCGAACTACAAGCAATTGCGTTTCGTAGGGCCGAATTTTGAGCTGCACGCTAAGGTGTCCACCTTTGTTCATGGAATCGACTGGCGTGACGGATCCTGCCTGCGCATCCCACGCCTCCACGCTATGGCCTTTGCTGAAAAGTGTGACCGCATGTTCGCTTTCTTGATTGCCTTCATTGAAAAACAGATAGACGTCAGCGTCTTTCCATCGGCGCTTCATCACCCTCAGAGCTGTATCGACGGTGTCCAGCCGGATAGCCGGTTCGATCACCGCGTTCTCGATCGCTGCGAGAACGTCGGCGGGAACGACCTGGGGCGTGGGCGGCGAAGCCGGCGGGCTGGCTGGCGGCGTGGGAGTCGGCGGCAACAGCGTGTCCACGACAGTTGCCCACGAGAAGTCTGCTACCCTGGCGGGCTCGGCGCCGCGAATGGTCCGGCCCGTGATCCATCTGGGCGTGCCGCCAAGGAACACAACCTTGCCGCCGCCCTGGGCGAACACTTTCAGCCGCGCCAGCGCTGCCGATGAGAGCACGGATGGCTCGGGCAAAATCACCGTGCGATAGCGGCTGCCGCTGAGCGTCTGAAAGCTGCCTTTGAGCGCTATCATGTCGCGGGCAAGCGCATCTTCGTCCACAATATCGAAATCGATCTGGTGCTCGCTGAGCAGCCTCTCCGCGGAAACAAATTGCGTGTCCGAAACATCATCGCCCAGCCACATTGAGCTGGACGGAAGAAACAACGCAACCGATGCGTCAGGCCTGCCCATCGCCATCAGGTAGCTCATTCTGCGGACATAAGCGAGCAGATCTGAAAAGCCCGGCTGGCCCATGTATCCGGGAGGCGGGCTCGGCCCGGCGGAGGTGGCCGGAAAATACATGGTCTCGATCAGATTAACGCCGCGCACCAACTGCTCGTTCAGGATGTAGCGCGCCATCTCCACGTCAGGAGCCGGACGGTAGGCCGCAAAACTTTCAGTGAACGCGCGCGGCTTGCCGTAAACATGGGAGGCGGAACTGGCCAGGCGCGGATAATCGGAGATCGTATCCTTCCAAATCTGATGCCAGATGGCGTCAATCCCCGGCACTTCGACGGCCCGCATGTCGCGAAAGAACGAGCCCTCGCTGTGCGTCAGCTCCATCTCCATCTCTTCGTGATTCAGGTGCACCTGGTATTCCAGATGGTTGGCCGCGCACCAGTCTCCCTGCGGCTTGAAGAAGCCGGCGGCGAACATCTGCGAGAAGACGTCGTAGTAGTCGCCCTTGATGCGCACCTGCTCGGGCGTCAGATTGATTAGAACGCCGGGATCGCGGCGGGAAGACGTTTG
>JBEKWT010000409.1:0-3036 GCA_049512795.1 Occallatibacter sp. | reverse complement strand
TGTTGGGCGGCCGCACGATCGAAGCGTGGCAGGAGGCGTTTCAGGGATTTCTGCTGCTGGGCATGCCGGAACGCTGGGAGCCGTCTGCGATTGCGCCGACGCTGGTGGCGATTCGGCGGCTGATTCTTGCGGTGCTCGGGCCCCCAGGCGTGGTGATGGTCACGGTGGCGGTAGCGGCGCTCGGAGCAGGCATCGCGCAGACCGGCGGAGTCACGGTTCACGGCAGCGCTATCCAATTCAAGCCGGACCGCATCAACCCGATTTCAAATCTCAAGAATATTTTCTCGATGCGGGCCGCTTCGCGGCTGGGAAAGTCGCTGATCCCGGCAAGCTTTCTGGCCGTCTTCGCCGTCGAGCGGATGGCGCATCAGTTGAGCATTCCGCCGTTCTCGACCGAGCGGCTGGAACTGGTCGGCAAAGACGTTTATGGATTGATGCTGGCCGCGGCATGGCTGCTCTTCGGCTGGTCGGCGATCGATTACATGGTGGAGTGGCAGAGCCGGGAGTCGCGCCTAAAGATGAGCAAGCAGGACATGCGCGACGAGTACAAGGAGACCGAGGGCAGCCCGCAGATCCGCAGCCGAATTCGCAACCTGCAGCGCCAGATGCGCCGCCGCCGCGTGAAGGCCGATGTTTCGCGCGCGGCCGTGGTGCTGACCAACCCCACGCATTATGCCGTGGCGCTGGGCTTTGATTTCGTGACCATGGAGGCGCCCAAGGTGCTGGCCAAGGGACGGAATCTTCTCGCCGAGGAGATCAAGGCCGAGGCGCGCTGGGCAGGCGTGCCCATTATCGAGAACCCGCCGCTGGCTCGGTCGCTCTACCGGACTGTCGAGGTGGGCCAGGCGATTCCCGTTGAGCTCTATGCGGCAGTGGCCGCGATTCTGGCTTACCTCTACCGGCAGCGCGTTGAGGCGGAGCTGCGCGACAGACAGATGCGTGAGGCCGCCGTACGCGGGCGACCCGCGCCTTCAGGTCTTGGCGGCTCCGCCGTTTCAGGTTTTGGAGGAGGTCCTAGATGAGTACGGCGACTCTTGCTCCCGCAGCATTGCCGGCCAGGTCTTCGCTCTGGCACAGCCTGCGCGACTACCTGCTGCCGATGGCCGCAATCAGCGTGATCTTTGTGATGCTGGTGCCGGTGCCTGCGCCGGTGCTGGACCTGCTGCTGGCGATCTCGATGGCCTGCTCGATCATTGTCTTTCTCTCCGCGGTGCAGATTCGCCGCGCCGTCGAGCTCTCGGTTTTCCCCACACTCCTGTTGCTGCTGACGCTCTTCCGGCTGTCGCTGAACATCGCATCCACAAGGCGCATTCTGCTTCATGGCCAGGAGGGAACCGCGGCGGCGGGCCATGTGATCGAGGCCTTCGGGCAGTTTGTGGTGGGCGGCAACTACGTCGTCGGCTTCGTGCTGTTTCTGGCGTTGGTGGCGATTCAGTTTCTTGTCGTATCGCACGGCGCCGTGCGCACCGCCGAGGTAACGGCGCGGTTCACTCTGGACGCCTTGCCGGGCAAGCAGATGGCCATCGACGCCGACATGAACGCGGGACTGATTGACGAGGCCGAGGCGCGCCGGCGGCGGCAGGCCATCGCGCGCGAGGCAGAGTTTTACGGCGCCATGGACGGCGCGGCGCGTTTTAATCAACGAGATTCGCTGGCCACGATTCTGATTACGGCGATCAATATTGTGGCCGGGCTCTTAATCGGAACGTTGCAGCAGGGCATCGAGTTGGGAGAGGCGGCGCGCACCTACACCGTGCTCACTGTGGGCGACGGCCTGGTAACGATTATTCCCTCGCTGCTGGTTTCCGTGGCCGGCGGGATTACGCTGACGCGCGCGAACTCCGCCGGCATGCTGGGCGGCGAGATAAGGCAGCAGCTTCTGGCGCGTCCTGCGACGTTGTATATGGCGAGCGCGGTTTCGGCTTTGATGTGCCTGATTCCGGGATTGCCGAAAATTGCTTTTCTGTCCGTGGCCGCAGTGCTATTTGTGGGCGGAAAGCGCATGGCGGCCGCGGCGCCGTCGGCTCTTCCGGTTGAGTCATCAATCCAGGATAAGAAAAAAACCGAGGGCGCGCATAGCTCCGACCTGGCGTCGTTGATGCGGCTCGAGGACCTGACGCTCGAGATCGGCTTCCAACTGATTCCGCTGGTCGACGAAAAGCAGGGCGGCCAACTGCTCAGCCGCGTGCGCTCGCTGCGCCGTCATCTTTCGTCGGAGATGGGGTTCCTGGTGCCGCCCGTGCACATCTCGGACAACCTGCGCCTGAAGCCGCGCGAGTATGTTGTCTCTTTGCGCGGGATCGAGATCGGCCGCTGGCAAACCGAGGGTCCGCATCTGCTGGCCGTTTCCGGCGAACCTGGCCGGCGCCCGCTGACGGGCAGAGAGACGCGCGAGCCGGCTTTCGGTGTTCCCGCGATCTGGATCGCGCCCGCTCTCGAAGAACAGGCCATCGCCGCGGGGTATTCGGTGGTGGACGCGGTCACCGTGATCACCACACACCTTGGAGAACTGATCCGCCAGCATGCGTGGGAGCTGCTGGGCCGCGCTGAGATCAAGCGCCTTCTCGACGCGCTGAATGAGAGCCATCCCAAGCTGCTCGAAGAGCTGGTGCCGAAGTTGCTCACCCTGGGCGAGGTGGCACGGGTCCTGGAGCAGTTGCTGCGCGAGCGGGTGTCGATCCGCGATCTGGGCGCGATTCTGGAGGCGCTGCTCGAGACCGCGCCGGCGGCGAAGAGCCTGGTCGCGCTGGTTGAAGCGGCGAGGGCAGCCTTGGGACGCAGATTGGTGCGGGCATTGGTCGACGGCGACGGCCAGTTGCCGGTGCTTCTGCTCGATGCGGGGCTTGAAGAGGAGATTCTGGCCACGGTTGCGCCGGACGCCGGACAGCGGCTGCTGGCGGCTGGCGGGCGCCCGCCGACATCCGTGGTCCGCCGCCTCACCGATTCTGTGAGATCCCTTATCGGTTCCGCCTCCTCCTCGGCACCGCCCGTGCTTCTTTGTCCCAGTCCGGCTCGCTATTACGTCAAGCGCTGGCT
>JBEKWT010000408.1:0-3056 GCA_049512795.1 Occallatibacter sp. | reverse complement strand
AGCACAAACGCCACCACGGCCTTGCTCCGGTGCAGAGTTTTGCGCTCACCGTTGATCACGCCCGACTCCATCAGCTCGATCACGCCGTCCGGGCACATCTCGGTGTGGATCCCCAGGTCACGCTTGTCGGTGAGGCAGTGCAACACGGCTTCGGAGATTCCGCCGATGCCAGTCTGTAGCGTGGCGCCGTCAGGAATGAGTGCAGCCACATTGCGCGCCACGCGCATGTGCAGCTCGGTGCACGGCTCCGCTTCCAGCTCCAGCAGCGGCCGGTCCGTCTCCACCACGGCGGAGATGTGGCTCAGGTGCACGGTGGTTTCTCCGTGCGTGCGCGGCATCTGCCGGTTCACTTCGGCAATGACAGTCCGCGCGTAGCGAATCGCCGTCAGCGTGCAGTCCACAGTCGTCCCCAGGCTCACAAACCCGTGCGCATCCGGCGGCGACACCTGCATCAGCACCACATCGAGCGGCAGAGCGCCCGTCTCGAAGAGGCCTTCAATCTCACTCAAAAAGATGGGAGTGTAGTCGGCGCGGCCATTGCAAACCGCCTCGCGCACGTTGCCGCCAAGGAACAGGCCGCGATGGCGGAAGTGGCCTTCGTACTCGGGACGCGTGTAGTCCGCTGCGCCCAGCGTCTTCATGTGGATGATTTCGACGTTTCGCAACGAGGCGGCGCGGGCCACCAGCGCGTCAACCAGGACTGAAGGAGTGCCGCAGCCCGATTGGATCCAGACACGGGCGCCGGAAGTTACAGCTTCCAGCGCCTGCGCCGCACTCATGCGCTTGCGCTGGCAATCCTCGCTCCAGGTCATCTTGAGCCGCCTCCGCACGTCCCCAGGAGAATGTGCGTCGGCTCTGATCGTCCCATCACGGGTTGTGCCTCCGGATCAGCTGACAAATCCCTTCAAACCGGCGTTATTCTGCGCTTTAGCAAACGGGGTACGCTGTGATGGGAGTCACCCAAACCGCTGCACAATCGGGGCGGAAACTCGGGCTGGATTCGCTGTCTTTTTCGATGCCGGAGGTCCTGAAGATAGAAACATGCGCATATTGATGGATCGGAGCAATAAATTTGCGCCGCGATCTGGTTTTATGGGCTTCGGCGCACGGAAAGCGCGGCGTGGCCCCTGGGCGCAAGCAGCCGGAGGAGTCTCGGTCCGAGAAGTGTGGTGGAAATCCGGGCAGAAATCGGGCGCAGGCCGCGCCGGAACGGGCGGCTTCCAGGCCGATGATCCTGCGACCAACTCGTTAGCGCAGGCAGCGCCTCATTCGCTTTTGCCGGAATCGCCAGCGACCCCTGCCGGCAGATCGAGCGCCACAAGCGCAAACCGGGTCTGCCCCGGAGCGGAACTCTGAAAGCCGACGATGTGCTGATGGCGCTTGGAGCCGGCCTTCAATTCGAAGCTATCGTCGCTCGTCCCATAGTCCTTGCGATCAATCTGTACTGTGGTGGTGTTGTTCTTGTCGTCGGCGCAAGTCAACCCCTCAGAGGTCACAGTCGGCGTGCCCACAGGTGTATTGCCCTGGCAGGCGATTACGTCGCCGTACCGCGTCAGCGCCTTCTTGTAAAACGCGACGACCTTATCCTGGCCGTCGGAGGCTGAGTAGTTGACCACCTTCACGCGCAGCTCCCACTCGCCGAAGCCCATATGGATGTCGGCCGATTTGTCGTTATCTTTGTCCTTCACAATATCCGCGCCCGGATAGACCGGCAAACCGAGATCAGCGGCCGAGGTCTGGTCGGTGTTCACATGAATTCCGCCGAAGGGGGTATCGATCTGGACTTTTTTGTCCTCGCCGTTGGGGCCTTTGTCCACGTTCACTCTGCATCCGGCAATTCCAGCCGCCAAAAGCACGCAGGCGATTGTGCCGCCCGCCAGTCCGCCAATGTTGAGCATCGCGTTCCGTTTCGAGTTCCGTGCCAATTGGCCTGTCGAGTTCCGTGCTAAATAGCGTGGGGAGTTCCGCGTCGAGTTCCGCATCATGGCAATCGCCCTCTTGGGACGTTATACGCCGCCAGCAGGCGAAATGTTCCGTAGACCCGGGTGGGAGGCGGACCAAACCCAATAAATGTAGGCGTTTGGCGGGGTCGGCCGGAATGCGCGGTCAGTGCGTCGAAGGTCCGTCTTCCTTGCTGCTGGTGGCGAACAGAATCGACGCAACAAAGACGGCGATGATCACGGGAACGACAAAGAACGGGGAAGTAATGTGCATGGCGCAAGCTCCTCGCTGCGTCCAGAATACCAGCCGTCTGCTTCTTCCCGGCTCCCTGCCTTCTAGTTCCCATGTTCCCTTGGTTCCTTGGTCCCTGCCTTTTCGTAGTCCACCCGTATCGTCAGAATCTCATACGGATGAATCGGCACTTTGACCACGTCGCCCGTAACAGGAAGCGGCTCACCTTCGGGCTGCTCCATCAAATTCGTAACGGTCGCCCCGGTCGCGCCCGGCGGCACGTGAAACTCGGCCGTCGTCTCCTTCCCTGCCCACTCGTACGCCCGGAAGATCAATCCATTCACGCCCAGCCCGTTCTGGTCCTCGGCCTTCTTGACGGCGGTAAGCACCACATTGTCCGGTGAGACCGACGCGAACGAGTGCTCGGGCGGCAGCGAACCCGCGTGGGCTGTCGTCACCACCGCTTGCAGCGGATAGTCGTACTCCCATCCGTGACGCACGGTGAGCGCGTCCTTCCACGTGCCCGCATGCGGATAGAGCGCGTAGTGGAAATGGTGTTCGCCCTGGTCAGCGTCGGGATCGGGCCATGTGGGCGAGCGCAGCAGCGTAATGCGCAGCACATTGCCCACGGCGTCGTAGCCATATTTGTCTTGATTAAGAATGCTCAGCCCGTGAACTTTGCCGTCTGCTCCCGCGCCGGAAAGATCGGCCCAGCGCATTGCCTCCACCTCGAACTGGGCTTTCTCCCACGAGTTGTTCCGCGTCGTTGGCCGCTCGATTTCGCCGTAAGGAATTTCGTAGGTGGCAAAGTCGCTCGTCACGGACAACGGGAACGCCGCCTTGAGCAGCACATGCTGTTCGTGCCAGTCGATGTCGTTGTCGAT
>JBEKWT010000407.1:0-3064 GCA_049512795.1 Occallatibacter sp. | reverse complement strand
CTCGCCGCCGTCCTGGCCGAGGCTCAGGACCAGCACGCC
Source organism: Occallatibacter sp. (assembly GCA_049512795.1). Classification (GTDB taxonomy): domain Bacteria; phylum Acidobacteriota; class Terriglobia; order Terriglobales; family Acidobacteriaceae; genus Telmatobacter. The sequence continues at coordinate 3,025 of JBEKWT010000407.1, read as the reverse complement.
GCCGACCGCATCTATGTCAGCCTTCTCGCGCCAGAAACCCAGGGAGAGATCCACGGTCAGACCCTCACCAGCCTCCCGCTCTCGGTCGCCAACGCCCTTGAGCCCCTCCGCAACGCCCAGGATGCAGGACTTAACGGCGAATCTGCCGAGCTCGTTGGTGAAGCCCCCGCCGGAGGCGTCCTCAGCGGCTTCTGGATTCTCAACCTCCACATCGAGCCCGGCGGTTTAAACTAGGATTAACGCAACATTGCTTTAACTTTCTTCCCAGGTCAACCCACCTTGCACTACAGCGGTCACGGCACGGAAACTTTGAGTCTGCTCAAGCCGGCGATTTGCTTAAACCTGTTGAGGCCTCGAGGGCAACCATGTCTCAAATACAAGGTCTTGCGGCTCATGCGGCGGGGTCAGAGCTTCTTCCGCTGAAGTATGACCCGGGCAAGCTCGGCAACCGCGAAGTCGAAATCGCTATCACCCATTGCGGCATCTCCCATAGCGATCTGCACCTCATCGCCAACGATTGGGGCATCAGCCAGTATCCCTTCATCCCCGGTCACGAAATCATCGGCACCGTCGCGGCGCTCGGCGCTGAAGTCCGCTCGCTTGAAGTCGGCCAGCGGGTTGGTCTCGGCTGGCAATCCAACTCCTGCGGCGAATGTGAGTGGTGCATGCGCGGCCAGGAGAATCTCTGCGTCTCTTCAGAAGGCACCTGTGTCCACCGCCACGGCGGATTCGCCGATCGCGTTCGCGCCAACGCCCGCTTTGTCATTCCCATCCCTGACGCATTGCCCAGCGAACAGACCGCGCCCTTGCTCGGCGGCGGCATCGCCGTTTTCAACCCCATGCGCGTCTTCGGCGTCAATCCTTCCACCCGCGTCGGCGTCGTCGGCATCGGTGGTCTCGGCCACCTTGCCATCCAGTTCGCCCGCATCTTTGGCGCTGAGGTCACCGCTTTCTCCACCACCATTGCAAAAGAAGAGGAAGCCCGCACCCTTGGCGCCCACCACTTCGTCAACAGCCTCGAATCCAAAGCCATGAAAGAAGTGGCCGGCTCACTCGACTTCATCCTCACCACCGTCAACGCCGATCAGGACTGGGGCGCCTACCTCCAGGCCCTGCGCCCCAACGGAGCCATCTGGTTCGTCGGTGTTCCTCCATCTCCTGTCTCCGTTCACGCCTTCCCGCTCATCGCCGGCCAGCGCACCATCGGCGGCAGCCCTGTCGGCAGCCCCTTCCGTCTCCGCGAAATGCTCGACGTCGCCGCCCGCCACGGCGTCAAAGCCATCACCGAGCGTTTCCCCATGGACAAGGCCAACGAGGCCATCGACAAAGTCAAGAAAGGCAAAGTCCGCTACCGCGCCGTCCTCGCCAACTAGCCGTTTCGCAAATCATCGCCTTACAAATGCTCTGTCATCCTGAGCGACGCTGCTCGCGTTCTTTGCGAGCGGCGGAGTCGAAGGATCTGCGGTTGCTTTTCGCGCCCTTCACCCACCACAAAAGAATGGGTGCCCCATCCTTCCGCTTTTTTCTGCGGAAGGGTGGGATCGCACAAACCCACTCGGACCTCGAAGACTAATCACCAATCACTAACCACTGTCACTTTATTTCCACAACCAACTTTCGCTAGAATATTTCCGCATGCCTCTCCCGATCAAAACATGCGTCATTTGCCACGAGGAGTTCGAGCTCCATCCCGGCAAGCCCGGCTTCGCCAATCGCTGCCCCTCCTGCAGCGAGCCTGAAGAATCCGCCGAGCCCCAACCGCGCCGCTCCACCGACTACGCAGAGCGCCGTGCCGAGCTCGAAGTCAACGCCGCCCGCCGCCGCGCCATGCGCGACCTCCTCTACCGCAAAGACAGTTGAGCCAATTTCAGGCCAAACGCGCCAGGGTTTATGCCGGAATCTGCTTGGCCGCGGGCAACGCCGCATTCGCCGTTGTTTCCTTTTGCACTTTCGCGGCCTGCAGAATGTCCAGCAGGTTGTTCCAGAACGCCGACCCGCCTGAGACCAGAATGCCGGCAACGACCCAAGTGAGCCACTGATGGTCTTTCACCCAGCCAGACAGAGCGCTTCCTGAGAGGTTAATAGGGTTTTGACCGCTCAGCACCGTCACAAGGATGCCGCTGAGAACGGCAAGGCATTGCGTAGCGGCAGCAGACCGTGCAGGGTTCAGCTTAGCCAACCATGGGCTGACCCATTGTTTGATCGTTTCCGTCACGCGCTCAGATGCAACGCTCAAAGCCGCCATCAACGTCGCAAATCCGGTTAACCCGCTCAACAGGGGGTTCGGTGTGCTGCCTGCAGCTTGGATGAACATGTTTCCTCCGCTGCGCCGCGCCGAAGGCGGGCGCATTCTGTCATTTCGCGAACCGCAGCGGGGGAGGAGGTTGCCGCGTGGGAAAGGTTATCTGCGGCGCGTGCCAGAAGCCTACCAAATCTTCCACCCCGCGCAAGTGCCTTGTCGGTTATTGGTCAATCCATCATCGTGATGGTTACCATCCACTCCCTCTATCCCTTTCCCAGGGTTCCGCGGCCCTTGGCGCGGAACCCTCTCGGCCCTCGAAGCCCGTCCTGAGCGAAGTCGAAGGATCTCTGTTCTCCGCCCGCGACTACAATGAGTAAGTGAAGCAATCATCCCCGCCCGCGGCCCCTTCCGTGGGATTCATTTCTCTCGGCTGCCCCAAGAACCTCGTCGACTCCGAGGTCATGATGGGCCTTCTTGATCGCGCCGGCGCACGCCTCACCGCCCGCCCCGAAGACGCCGAGATTCTCGTCGTCAACACCTGCTCCTTTATCGATACCGCGAAGCAGGAATCGGTCGACACCATCCTCGAGATGGCGCGCCACAAAACCCACGGCCGCGCCAAAAAGCTCATCGTCGCCGGCTGCCTTGTCGAGCGCTATCGCGACGAAATCCAGAAAAACATTCCTGAAGTTGACGCCGTCGTCGGCACCGGCGAGCTCGAATCAATCCTTCAAGCCGCGGGCCTCGAAACTCCAGCACATGGGGTGCCCCAGGTCCCTCGCA
>JBEKWT010000406.1:0-3070 GCA_049512795.1 Occallatibacter sp. | reverse complement strand
ATTTGCTGCGAAATGCGTGCGTATGGAGCGGGACAGCGCGAGAGCGAGGATATTGCGCCGGTTATTCGGTGGCGGGCTCAATGGACGCGAAGCGCCCGCGATTTCCGCGGTCAGTGAACTTAACGCGGCCTGAAACCTTGGCGAAGAGCGTGTCGTCCGAGCCGATGCCGACATTGACGCCGGGCTTGATGCGGGTGCCGCGCTGACGGGTGATGATGGTGCCGCCGGTGACCAGTTGACCGGCAAAGGCTTTTACGCCCAGCCGCTGCGCGTTTGAGTCGCGCCCGTTAGTGGAACTGCCTCCACCTTTTTTGTGTGCCATTGTCGAATCTCCTCTGAAAGCAGCTTCTAGCTGCCAGCTTCTAGCTGCTAGCTTCTAGCGTGGCCTGTGCAACAACAGGCATCGTGCGCATATGCGCGAAGACCTGCGTGAATCAGCGCGCTATTTCTTGTCGGCGTCGTAGGTGACGCCGTCGGCCACGATGGCCTTGATGCGGACTTCAGTAAAGTTCTGCCGGTGGCCCTGGAGCTTCTTGTACTGCTTCTTGCGCTTGAAGTGGAAGACCAGGATCTTATCGCCGCGGCCCTGGCCGACGACTTCGGCGGTGACGGTGGCGGAGGCCGGTTTGGCAAGGGTTCCGGGCTCGCCGGAAACGGCGAGGACATCGCTGAACTCGATGGTCGGGGAGCCCGAAGGAACGCTTTCAATCTTCAATAGGTCGCCCGGCGCGACTTTGTACTGCTTGCCTCCGGTGCGAATGACTGCGTACATAACAAATCCTCCGGCGCCGAGGGTCTAGAGGACCGGGCGCAAACCACAAATCCTATACTCGATGGGGCGGATACAGATGGGAGACTGCATCGGGAGGCGGGCCGAGACCCAATAGCGCCGAAAACCCAGGGCACCATCCCGCGCACCCCTTCAACGGGGTGCATCGCCAAACTCTTTGATTTTACCGGGAAACCGGGGTTGGGTCAACGCGGCGGGGTAGTGGGGTAGTGTCCTAATTTCGAAATTCAGGTCAGGAATAGCCTTTTGCGGCCTGACGTGCCTGATGGCACTTTGCACACACCAAGTCGGTGTTCTCTACGGTGTAACCATCCACAGCGTTCTTACGATCAAGCTCAGAATATCGACGCGGGATAGCTTCGCGGCATTCCGCGCATTTCCCGTCCTGTTGCCCCCATTTCAGGCCCTTGAGTTTGGCACGGAAGCCCGGCTTGCCTCGTTCATCGTATCCAAGTTCTTTGACTACCTTTCGGCGATAAGCGAACAGCAACTGGGAATCGCCAGTCGCTAGACTGGCCAGCCGTTCTCTAATTTCGGCCAACAACGCATTGGCGTACTTCAACTCATCGGGGTCAAGGTTTCTGTTTGGCATGGCGCCATCTTAGTTGATTGCGGGTCGAATTAGGGCGCTAACCTGCGCGGCGAAGCGGGTCATTTTGAAAGGGCCTTCCCTCAGCGGCTGAAGCCGGACTCGATTTGCGGCATTTTTGGCACGACTGAAGTCATGCCCTGACACTTCGTGCTCTCCCGAAGCAGTCTTTCCGCAAGCTGTAAAGCGGATTCCTACGAGCCCGCAGTTATTCTGCGGCACCGATGCCGGGGATGAGCCCGGCCTACTAGTCGAGCCGCTTCAAAGCAGCGCCGTCCCTACGGGACTCCGAGAGTCGATCTCTCATTGCTTTCCCCACGCTGAAGCGCGGGGCTAACTTCCTTTGCGCCTACGGCGCTGGCGATTCGTTGCCGCACGATTTCCGAATCCGGTGTTTCGTTACCTGACAATTTCCGAATTTGGCATTTCGTTCCGTCACGATTTCCGGATCCGGCATTTCGTTCCATCACGATTTCCGGATGTGGATGAGATGTGCGGGCGAAGGCGTGGCGGTTCATGGGGCCTTCGGCGAAAGGAGAGCGCGAACACCGTCGGACCCGCGCAGGCACAACAGCAAGAACACAGTCAGATTCGCGCTGGCACGACGTAGAACAAGATCGCGAAGTAGTGGGCAACGCTGCCGGCGAGGACGAAGATGTGCCAGGTGGCGTGGAAGTAGCGGCGATGGTCGAGTGCGAAGAAGATGACGCCGAGGGAATAGGCCACGCCGCCGCCGGCGAGCCAGAGTAGTCCGTGCCAGCCGATGGCGTGGAGAAGCGAGCGCACGACGAATATGGCGAGCCAGCCCTGGAACAGATAGACCAGGGCGGATGCGATGGGGAACCGGCCGATCGCCAGGCTCTTGAAGATGACGCCTGCCACTGCCAGGGCCCAGACCGCGGTGAAGAGAGCCCATCCCACCGGCCCGCGCAGAGAGACAAGTGTGAAGGGCGTGTAGGTTCCGGCGATGAGAACGTAGATGGCCGAGTGGTCAAGGACATGGAGGACGTGGCGAGCGCGAGTGTGCGCCAGCGAGTGGTAAAGCGTGGAGCAGAGATAAACGAGGACCAGTGCGCCGGAGAATACTGAGCAACAGACGATGACGAGCGCGGACCCGCGCGTGGAGGCGACGATGAGATAAACCGCTCCCACGACGGCGAAGCCGAGGCCGATGCCGTGGGTGATGGCGTTGGCGAGAATGTCGCCCAGGTTGGTGCGCTGGGGCACAGATTGATGATAGAGCGGAGAGATGTGAAGGAGCGGGCCAGGACGCAGCGCGTCCCAAATCAGGACCTGCGAGAGGAATGGGAATCCTGGCTGCGGTCGGGCGGGGGAGCGAGGAATCTGCCCTTGAGTGCGCGTGTGGGGCAGGCTAAGTTCCAAGACATGCGGGGATCGGTGGAGAGCGCCGCGACAAGCACGCGGACGGGACGATTGACTGAGATCGCGCTGTGCTATCAGCGCGCACTGGAGCGAGATCCGCAACAGCCGGAGGCTTTGGTGGGGATGAGCCTGGTGGCGCTGAGCAGCCGGCAGACCGAAGCCGCGGTGAAGATGGCTGAGGCTGGAGTGGCTGCGGCGCCAACGATGGGCGCGGCCTGGGTTGTGCTGGGGCAGGCGTTGAAGGCTGCTGAGCGGATGGAGGAGGCAGAGCGGGCGTACGCAGGGGCGATCCGGCTGGACGGAATGGA
>JBEKWT010000405.1:0-3083 GCA_049512795.1 Occallatibacter sp. | reverse complement strand
GGCCAGCCTTCGAAGGCGGCGAGGAGTGAAGTCTCTACGCGTTGAAAGGCAGGCGCCACAGAGGTGGCATTCCAGAAGGGGTCGGCGGCCTTGAGGAAATCCGGGTCGTGGGCGAGGCGGAGATCGATCGTGACGAGAGGATCGATGGAAGAACATGGGATGAGGAGGTAGTAAGCGGGTGTCTCGGGACCGATGTCGAGCTTGAAAGCGCCGATGGGGCCCATGGCCAGACGCACGAGGGCCGGGATGAGCGCATTGGAGAAGTAGCTCTCGGTGATCTTTAACTGTTGGCCGCTCAGCAGGTTGTAGCGACGCAACTGATAGAACTCGCGCCCTGCGGCGGGCACGGCCTGGGCGGCTGCATCTCGAGTGGCAGCGAAGGCGGAAGCGGCAATGGATGCGGCGAGAAACTGTCGGCGTTGCACTTGTCCTCCGAGGGCGATTGTAAGCGAGTCTGGCGGCAAACGGGGAAGAACTGGCTCAAGGCCCGTGCATTCCAGTCAGCAGTTTCCGGTTCCCGGCTGGCGCCAAAAAGCCGCAATCGAGCCGCAACTATCGGGACGCAACTATCGACCGACGACTACCGCGGGCCGCAACTATTCAGGCGCGCCTGGGTCTGGAAACAAAGAAGCTCTTCGGGGTTTCGACGGTTTTTCGGCAACTCCCGCCGAAACCTGTGCCGCTGTTCCGAAAGGACGGCGGCATTTTTTTGTTCTTTTACTGGTTTTGGATTGGAAATTCGGGAGAACCTAACGCGCGATGAGGAACATGATCCAACTGAAGACGATGACCGAGCCGACGAAGAGGGCGAAGCAGTAAGCGCCGTAACGGAACATGCGCGGCGGCGTGTCGCGCATGGTGATGCCGAAGACGGTAGAGGCGAAGAGCGCGAAGAGAAGGACCGCGAGGAAGTGGGAGGGATGCATCAGGACTTCCTCCCCGTGCGCAGGTTGTGAGCGTCGACGGCGGCGATGATGTTCAGCAGGCCTGCAACAACGATAAATTTAGTGCCATAGTCGGCGACGGTGGTCTGCACCGGCGTTCCCCCCCAGCCGGCGGCGCGGCTCAGGAAGTAGAGGAGGCCGGAGCCGAGATCGCCTGCGACACCGAGCATGTCGAGGATGTCCTGCGCGCTGGTGTAGAGCTTGCCTTGCATGGCAAGGCCCAGCGCGAACATGGCGATGATGGAGACAGCGAGCAGAGTGCCGCGGATCCATTTGCCGAGGAGAAAATGGCCTGCGCCGGGGACGAGCCACCCGGCGATGAGGGGAAGGTAGACGAATCCTTTTGATGAGGTTTTCGCCGCTGCAGGCTTGTTCGGAGTGGTGGCCATTCCTTTATTGACTATACAAGACGGTGGAGCTAGCGGAGTTGGCGGGGTTGACGGGGTCAGCGGCGTTAGCGATGTTAGCGCTGCGAGGCGACCATCCCCGTTGGCCTGGAAATGTCTTCTCAGATGCGCACCAGCTCCTGCTGGATGCGGCCCGTGACCCAGGCTTTGCCGGGGGCGGTGATCATGTTGATTTCGCTGCGCACGCCGAACTCGGGCAGGTAGACGCCGGGCTCGACGGAGAAACAGGTGTGGGGAAGGATGCGGCGCACGTCGTGGGTTTCGAGGTTATCCAGATGCGCGCCAGAGCCGTGAATTTCGTGCGCGATGTTATGGCCGGTGCGGTGAGTAAAGAATTCGGCGAAGCCGGCTTCGCGAATGACGTAGCGGGCAGCATCGTCGGCCTCGAAACCGTAGATGGGCCGATTTTGTGCGAAGGCTGACTCGACAGCGGTGATGGCGGCGTCGCGTGCGCGGCGGACGGTCGTGAAGACGAGCTGCTCTTTTTTTGTGGGCTCGCGGCCGATGACGCCGGTCCAGGTGATGTCGTAGTAGATGCTCGAAGGCGAGTCAAGACGCCCCCAGATATCGATCAGCAGGAAGTCGCCTTCGCGAATGGGAGCGACGTGGTCGGCGGTGGGCTCGTAATGCGAGTCGGAGGTGTTGGCGTTGACGCTGACGTCGGGACCGTTTTCCCAGACCAGGCCTTCGCGGCGCATGGCTTCCTGAAGCCAGACGACAAGATCGTATTCCGAAAGGTCGCCCGTGCGGCCGGCACCGCCGGACGGAGGACGAAGGCAGCGTGCAATTTCGGCCCATGCGCCGACGAGAATGAGGTCGATGGTGCGTTGAGCGGCGTGGTGGCTGGCAATTTGATCGGCGGTGAGGACGGCTTCAAACTGGCTGACGAGATCGGCTGAGGTGACGATTTCCTTGCCCAGACCGCGCAGGAATTCGACCGTGCCGGCATCGACCATGGAGACATACATGATGTCGTTATTGGGCGAGTACTGCATGGCGATTTTTTTCTGGTTTTGGAGGAGATTTTCGAGGCCAGCGCGCAATTCCTGCCAACTGGAATATTGCGTTTTGGCGCCCGGTAGCGCGTCGAGACGGCCCTGTTCGATGCGATGGACGAGTTTGCCCGGCTCACCTGATGCGGGAATGAAGTAGTACCAGCGGCGCGTGATGTGCGCCTTGGGGTCGAGCGAGAGAATGCGCGCGGCGATGGGATCGCGGTGGTGGTGGTCGTAGAAGAGCCAGCCGTCAAGAGAGGATTCGCGCAGAGCCGCTTGAATGGCGTCGAGATTCATCACGGGAACATCATACGCGTAGAAGCAGCGGGGTTAGCGGGGTTGGCTGCGTTAGCGGATATCGGATTCATGTCGAACGCCGTTGGCGTCAATGACCAGCACCCATTTCGAACCATTGCACTGGAGCCACTCCGGGGACGGTTCGACCGTGCCGGACGCCAAAAGGTTGTCGGGTTTGCCGTCCTCGAAGTCCAGGTCGAAGGCAGTGGCGCTCATACCGGCGCGCAGCGCGACTGCATCGCCTTCCTCATCCAAGCAGGTGTCCCCGTGCGATAGGCAGAGGATGTTCCCAAACAGTCCGTTGAAATCCGCTCTGAGACGGCTCATGTCTTCAATCATGTCCCCGATCTTCGCATTTACGAGGGTGCAAGATTTCTCTCACGCGGTGGTTGGTTCTTCCGAGCACCTTGCAGCTTGATCGACACGTGGACGAGGGTGAG
>JBEKWT010000404.1:0-3090 GCA_049512795.1 Occallatibacter sp. | reverse complement strand
AGTTGAGCAGCTTGAGGCCGAAGGTTGTGGGCTCGGCGTGGATGCCGTGGGTGCGGCCGATGGTGGGCGTGTGCTTGAATTCGATGGCGCGGCGCTTGAGCACGGCGAGCAGAGCGGCGATGCCGCCGCTGAGAAGCGCGGAGGCTTCCTTGATCTGGAGGGCCTGGGCGGTGTCGACGATGTCGTTCGAGGTGAGGCCGTAGTGCAGCCAACGGGATTCCGCGTCGAAGCCCTGGTCTTTAAGGCTTTCTGCGACTGCTGTTGTGAAGGCGATGACATCGTGCTTGACTTCGGATTCGATTTCAAGGACGCGGACGGCGGAGACAGTGGCCTTGGTGGCGATGGCCTTGGCGGCGGAGGCGGGAATGACGCCGTCCTCAGCCAGAACCGCGCTGGCCGCTGCTTCCACCTGGAGCCAGCAGCGGAATTTGTTCTCGTCCGTCCAGATGGCGCCCATGGCGGGGCGCGTGTAGCGATCGATCAAGGCAAGCTCCTAGCTACTAGCTTCTAGCTGCTAACTCCATGACGGTCATGCGAGACAGATTTGCGCACGCGAAGAGAGGCGCAAAATGTCAAGCTCACACAGACGCCTTCAGCGCTCATGCCAACCTTCAATTGTACCGGGGGAAGCGGGGTTATCCGCGAGGAATTCCGAGGCGGGTGAACAGTTCGTCGACGAGAAGGCCGCGGCCTGGCTTGTAGGGCTGGAACCATTCGCCGTCAATGACGAGCTGCGGGACCGCGCGCTTGCCGACGTGCTCGATGACCGCGGCCGAGGCGGAAGGGTCGGCGTCGACATTGATCTCGGTGTAGGCGACGCCGTGCGCTTCAAGGAACTGCTTGGCAGAGCGGCAATCGCGGCACCAGGCGGTGGTGTAAACCTGCACGTTCATAAGCAAATGTTACTCAAATTGCGATGCTACGATCTGTGATCAGAAGCACCCTGGAGATTGGATGACTGCGGATCAAATTAGGTCGCTCTTACATCTGGAGCCGCATCCTGTGGAGGGTGGATGGTTCCGCCGGACTTATACGTCGGTGGGCAGCGTGGAGTTGGCGCGCGGCATGCGGGCGCAAGGCACGGCGATTTATTACCTGCTCGAGGCCGGGACGTTCTCGGAGATGCATGTGCTGGCGTCGGATGAGATTTTTCACTTTTATTTTGGCGATCCGGTGGAAATGCTCCAGTTGCATGAGGACGGGCGCGGCTCCGCGGTTTTTACTCTTGGAGGAGATTTAAGCGCCGGTCAGAATGTGCAGCTCGTGGTTCCGGCGGGGGTGTGGCAGGGGACGCGGCTGGTGGAGGGCGGAAAAGTGGCGCTGCTGGGGTGCACGGTGACGCCAGGATTCGATTTTGCGGATTACCGCGGCGGGAGTTACGCGGAATTGGCGGCAAAGTGGCCGGCTGAGGCGGAGAGGATCAGGAAGCTGACGAGGAGATAGCGGAGTTAGCAAGTTAGCGAGTTGGCGGCGCTGCGTGCTTGTCGCGAGTTAGCGAGTTGGCAATCCAGTAAGCCCGCAGGTTGGCGGTTCGCGTTGACCTCATCGCCGGTCGCGGAAGAAATTGCGGAGCAGTTCGGCGGATTCATCGGCCAGGATTCCCTGATCCTTCTGAATTTGATGGTTGAGCTTGGGGTGGTTGAGGACTGAGAGGACTGAGCCGCATGCGCCGGCCTTGGGATCGGCGGCGGCGAAGACGAGGCGGTCGATACGGGCGTGAATCATGGCTCCGGCGCACATGGCGCAGGGCTCGAGCGTGACAAAGAGCGCGCAGCCGGAGAGGCGGTAGTTGCCGAGAGCCGCGGCGGCGGCGCGCAGGGCGACGATTTCAGCGTGGGCCGTGGGATCGACATCGCGCAGGACGCGATTCTGGCCATGGGCGATGATTGCATATTCGTGGACGACGACCGCGCCGATGGGAACTTCGCCGGCTTCGGCGGCCAGTCGCGCTTCGGCCAGGGCGGCGTGCATCGCTTGGAGATCGTCGAGCATGTTTCGGGCGATCATGGTATCGATGGTACGGCTGCGGGCTGTTGCTGGGTCATGCAATGGAGTGCGCCGAGGCCCCAGATGAGGTCGACGCTGTGGACGCCGATGACTTCGCGGCCGGGGAAAAGTTCGGCCAGCGTGTTGAGCGCGATGCGGTCGTTGGGATCGTGGAAGGTGGGCACGAGGACGAGGCCGTTGGCGACGTAGAAGTTGGCGTAGCTGGCCGGCAGACGCTGGCCGCGAAAGATGACGGGCGCGGCATCGGCAGCTCGACGACGTTGAACTGCTTGCCCTGGGGAGTGCGCGCGGCGATCATGCGCTTCAGGTTCTCCCTGAGCGGGGCGCGATTGGGGTCGTCTGCGTTGCTCTCGACGGCGGCGACGATGGTGGAGGGCGCGACGAAGCGGGCGATGTCGTCGATGTGGCCGTGGGTATCGTCGCCCACGATTCCGCGATTGAGCCAGATGGTCTGGTCGATACCGAGATAGTCGTGAAAGACGCGCTCAAGTTGCTCGCGGCTGACGCCCGGATTGCGCTGTTGCACCTCGCTCAACTGGCAATCCTCGGTGGTGAGCAGAGATCCCGCGCCATTGACGTCGATGGACCCGCCTTCGAGGACGACGACTTTCTTTATGCCGTTTTCGTTTTCGATGAACGGCTGCCAGGCGGGAACGTCGAGCAACTTTGTGACACGACCAGGAAGTTTGTCGTCGAGATGCCAGTCGGAGTATTTTGCCCAGGCGTTGAAGCGCCAATTTGTGAGGGCGACGCGGCCTTTCGCATTTAGGGCCCCGTCTTTCTTGACAAAAATCGGGCCGGAGTCGCGCGTCCAGCCGCGGTCAGTGGGCCAGGCGTGGAAGTTGACTTGATCGAGATCGACTCCGGCGCGGTGGAGCATGGAGGTGACGCGCTGCCTGGCGGCTGTGTTCTCGACGATGAGGTGCACGCGTTCGCAGGCGGCGAGCAGGCGAACGATCTCCGCATAGAGCCAGGGGATGGATTGAAATTTTCCCGGCCAGTCCTCGGGATTATGCGGCCAGGCGAGCCACGTGGCTTCGTGCGGCTCCCACTCGGCGGGCATGCGGTAGCCTAGGGCGGTTG
>JBEKWT010000403.1:0-3106 GCA_049512795.1 Occallatibacter sp. | reverse complement strand
TCCGGCACATAAAACAGCGGATCGTAGCCGAATCCGCCCATCCCTCGCGGCGCATCCAGAATCATCCCCTCGACCGTTCCATCGGCCACCTGAACCACCTCGCCATCGCGCGCGGCAACCAGTGTGCAATGGTAGCGAGCCGTCCGCAGCGCCGCCGGAAATGCCTCCATCTTCTGTAGCAGCACCATGTTGTTCCACACGTCGGTGTTGTCGTTTGCATCCGGAGAATCAACGAGTCCCGAATCCGCCGCAAACCGCGCCGAGCGCACGCCGGGTGCTCCGCCAAGCGCGTCGACTTCCAACCCCGAATCGTCGGCGACCACAAGATCCCCGGGCGCGAAACGCGAATAGTAAACAGCTTTGGTCGCCGCATTTTCGAGAAACGTGTCGCCGTCTTCTTCCGGCGCTGGAATCGTCTCGATCCCCGGAAGCGCCTCGATCTCGACCGAATGGGCCTGCGCAGCCGTGCGAAAGTCGCGCAGCTTCCCCGCGCTCGTCGTCGCGGCATAAAGCCGTAGAGCCATGCCTCGAGTGTATCCGGCGCACCGCCACGCGAATTAGCGCTACAATGGCTGCTAAATCAGCAGGAATCTATGAACCGGCTGCTCATTCTCGTGCCCGCTGCGTTGTTCGGTATTGCACTCTGCGTTCCTTGCTTTGCCCAATGCGGCTTCGCCATTGTCCCGGCTGCCGATACGCACTGGTACCGTGAGCAGGGCTGGCCAATTCCCGGCTTGGATGACGCCAAAGGATTTGCCAAAATCCATCTGACAGTCGATGGCAAGCCCGAGCAGTTACCGCTGCCCGATGGAGTCACTGTCGCATGGGTCGTACATGGTGATGATTATTATGTTCGATTCCCCGACGCGGTTTTCGACCAGAACGGCTCGCCAATGAGGATGCTTGCGCGAAGTTTCAAGCTCTATAAAATGTTGCGTTGGGAAATGAATGGGACGCCGTATGCCTACTCCTACGAACTTGGGCCCCTTGACATCGCCTGTTCTGCGACCGTCGATATCATTGACGACCGCGGCGATGGCAAATTCAGGCTGATGACATCGCCAGGCCACCCCATGATTGGCCCGGCCAGCAGCGGATATGAACCTCCTCCCGTCCCGGCCTGGTTGCAAAAACCAAAATCCTAGCGTCGCCGCTATAGCCAGCATCCCTGCGACCAGCCCGCGACGCGGGCGACATACGCTAGCCCCGGTCGCGAGACCGGGGAGCGCATTGCCGAATGAAAGGCTCAGCCCGCTTCAGCGAGCGTAAGAACCGGCCGCAAAATCTTGCAATCCCCGCAATTCTTCGCGCTGTACAAAGTAAGCATCGACCCGGTAGGCTTTGAAATTGCCCGCGGCCTTCCCCTCGAATCCGCCCGCCACAAATTGGAGTTCAAATGCCGACAGTGATCCTGGCAGGAATTGGATGGCACGTCATCGGAGCGGCGTGCGCTGCTTCGTTCTATGCGCCAATCGAAAAGGTAAGAAAGTGGTCGTGGGAAACCACCTGGGCCATCGCCGGCTTCTTCTCCTGGATTCTGCTGCCGATCGGTGTCAGCTATCTTCTCCTGCCGAGCTTCCACGGCTTCTACGCCTCGCTCGATCCAGCCCTCATGGTCCGAGTTGCGCTCTTCGGCGCCATGTGGGGAGTCGGCAACGTCAGTTACGGCCTCACCATGCGCCACCTGGGAATGTCGCTCGGCATCGGCGTCGCCATCGGCGTCACTCTCATCGTCGGCACGCTCGTCCCTCCGTTGATCCACGGCCAGGCGGCGATGCTGTTCTCGACGCGCAGCGGCCTGCTCACCATGGCGGGCGTTCTGGTGGCCTTGATCGGTGTGGCCGTCGTCTCCTATGCTGGCCATCAGAAAGAAGTGCAACTCGGCGTCGGGGCGCAGGAATTCAATGTCAAGCTCGGCCTCGCCCTCGCCGTCATGTGTGGAATTTTTTCGTCGGGCATGTCCTTCGCCATCGATGCAGCCAAGCCCATCGCCGCCGCGGCGCAACACGTCGGCGTCAATTCGCTCTACGCAGCGCTGCCCAGTTACGTACTCATCATGGGTGGTGGCGCGGTCATCAACCTGAGCTACTGCTTTATCCGGCTGGCCTTCAAGAAAGATCTTTCTCTTCGCGCCGATCTCGCTCAGCCGCGCGCGACACTCTTGAGAAACGGGTCGCTGGCCGCGGCCGGCGGAATCATGTGGTATCTGCAATTCTTCTTTTACGCGTGGGGCGCGGCCAACATTCCCGCTCGTCTTGGCTACGTCAACTGGATGCTGCACATGAGCATCTATGTGCTCTGCGGCGGCCTGGTCGGCCTCGCGCTCGGTGAGTGGCAGGGCGTGCGCCCCAGGCCCATTCGCCTGCTATGGGCCGGAATCCTGGTCATCATCGCCGCCGCCAATCTGGTCGGCCTGGGAATGGCGTCGTAGTTCCGATCCGCCTGATCGGCGCCCACAATAAAACGCGGCGCTCCTCTAAGACCTGCGGTTCACCTGACGCTCACGTCATTCGCTGACGATCCGGAATTCTTCGGCAGAAAAACGGAGCCGGCGTGCGCGGCCTTGGCGAAGTTACCAGCGTGAGCCACTCAGGCATTTCTTCGTTGAATCGGCTGCATCCCGCCTCTAAACTAGCCACAACGTTCGTTCCCCCCTGTTGTGGTTTTCGTCCGGCCATTCAATAACAAGAGGTTGCTCTTCCATGCGGCATAGAGGATGCGGCTCTCGTTACACCCCCGCGTTCGCCCGGCCCGGCACTGCCCGCCATTCCGCCATCGCGCTCGTGTGCAGTGTCGGCGCGCTTTTTCTTGTCGCGCCGCGCCTGGCATTTGCTCAGAATGCCAACCCGCCACGAGAGATGCTCGTAACGCCGCTGGTCTCCGCGTCAGACCACCCCTCCAAGCCGCCCGTGGAAAGCGAGATTACCGTCGAAGGCCTGGTTTCCTACGGCAACTACCACATCTTTGCTTCCGGCGAGAACTGCAAGATCTACGACGCCGGCATCGAATACGATCGCCACTCCTGGGGCCATTTTCTCAAGGCGCGTGTGGATTACGTCGCAGAGGTGCTGCCGATGGTCCTCCTGAATCAGCCGACGGTGATGAA
>JBEKWT010000402.1:0-5271 GCA_049512795.1 Occallatibacter sp. | reverse complement strand
GACTGCAAAGGTTCAAAAACAACAGTTAATAGGTGACGGAAACAGTGATCGTGTCGGCGTAAGAACCCGGTGTCACGTATTGTGCCGCAGGTATCTGGCCGTAGACCGTGAGCGGCTGGGCAGCACCATTGCCCGTCCCGCTTACCCAGTTGGTGCCGGAGGTGTTACCCCAGTTGGTTGTCCACGTCGCGTTCGAATACAGACCATAGTTAAGCTTGACCGTGCCGTTTTGCATTTGCCGCGTGGTAACGGTGCCGCCGCCCAGTCCTGCATCAAGGCCGACAGTGTAGGTTGTGGAGTTGGTGCAGGTGACCGTGACAGTGGAAGTGTTGGTGTTGACCGCTCCTGTGTAGTTTCCGAATGCGAGGGCGGTGGCGGAGACGCCGCAGTCTTTGAGTACTGTTGCAGAAACCTGGAACGTGGTGGTTGCCGGGTTGGTTTGCGCAACGGCAGATGTAGAAGTCAGACCGAGCACTACGAGTCCCAAAAAGGCGGAAAGCAATGCGGTCTTCAGGGGGTTTGAGAACTTCATGACGCTCACTCCTGAACCATAAATCGTTTGAAATTGAGGTCGACGGCCGTCCGACGATGAGTCGAACAGGATCAGATCATGTCTGAATCAGGCAAATCAGAATGAGAGCGGACGAATTACCAACGGGGCTCTCGAATCATTTACCGCCGAGGATCGAACACAGTTTTGCTGTGTTCGTTGCTCACGTGCTCGCAGGAACAATGAATGCTCAGGCGCGGGCAGTACTTTAACGATGCCCTCGCCCAACAATTTGTCATTGAGCGTTATTGGGACAATATCCGTTCTAAAAATAGGCTTCAATAATACCTTTGGGTGACTTTTGGGAGTGTACCAAGGTAATAAACAGGAGGTTGAATCAATGCTGGCGACGATGATCGGATGCAGTGATGCTGCCGCTTGTACGCATGCGATTCATCGAGGTATTGGCAATGATCCGCGTGATGCTTAAGGCCCTGGGCTCGACCGCTCAATAGGCCACTACGACAATCATCGTATCGGGGTATGTGCCAGGCACAGTGCACTGCGCCGCCGGAATCCGGCCATGGATGGCGAGTTCCAGAGCGGAGCTGTTGCCAAATCCGGTTGGATCGTAATTCCTGGTTTGGCGCCCATTAGCAATGCCTGTGAGATTTGAGCCGAGCGCATTGCCCAGCAGGGCGAAGCCGGCACCAGGCATCGACCGAAGTGCCAGAGCGGCGTCGTGCACCGGGCCTGAATCGACGCTAACGCTGTACGGTGCGGAGTTGCTGCAGGCGACTGAGACGGCGGATGCCGCGTCCGCTGCCGCATTGTAGGTTCTGAGCGCCCTTGCGGTGACGGCGGCCAGGCAGGAAGCTTGAACCGTCGCGGAAACACTGAATGAGGCGCTGGCGGTCGCCGCATGGATGGATCCGATGGCGAGGGCTGGCGCCAGAATGGCCAAAGCGAAGACCGGCGATGGGAATCTCACCGACACTGCGATTCTCCCGACCGAGAAGAACCCATGATATTTCTCTCATCGGCAGGTCTTAGAGAATCCTTAAAGATTCCGGTGGATATCTCGTCTTGAATTCAGACAGCAAACCGAGCGGGAGAGCCGCGAGGCGGCGTGCAGCGGACTCCGGCCGCCAGGACGACGGGACCGGAAATGCAGGATGGGGGTGCGGAAATGCAGTTCCTGCGACCACGTCCGCTCGGGCGGACTATGTTCAAGAGGCGGCGGGGCTCAGGAGGCGACGAGGGTTGGACGGCGGCGGCGCGTGAGGAGCGGGAGCACCTGGGCGAGAGCCGCTTCAGCGGTGAGGCCGTAGCGGGCGCGGAGCTCATCGATCTTGCCGTGTTCGATGAACTGATCGGGCCAGCCGATGCGGACGACAGGAACGGAGAGACCCATCTCGTCGAGAGCTTCAACGACGGCAGTACCGAAGCCGCCCATTTTGACGTGATCCTCGAACGTGACGAATGCGGCCACACGCGAGGCATAGCGCGCGAGAACTTCGCGATCGAGCGGCTTGATGAAGCGGGGATTGATGACGGCGGCGGAGTAGCCATCGCGCTCAAGAGATGCGGCGAGCCCGCGCGCCAGCGAGATCATTGGGCCGAGACCGAGAATGGCCACATCGGAGCCGTCGGAGATGACTTCGGCCTTGATTGCGCTGGGGCCGGGCAGGTCGATCGCAGTCTTGAGCATATCGGCCAGCTCGTCTTCGTCTTTCGGCGCCATCAGAACGATCTCAGGAATTCCGCGCAGATAAGCGATGTCGAAGAGGCCATGATGCGTGGGGCCGTCATCGCCGGAGAGTCCGGCGCGATCCATGCAAAACAGGACAGGTAGCTTCTGCAGGCAGACATCGTGGACGACGGGGTCGAAGGCGCGCTGAAGGAACGTAGAGTAAATCGCGCAGACCGGGCGATAGCCGCGCGTGGCCATGCCCGCGGCAAAGACGACGGCGTGCTCCTCGGCGATGCCTACGTCGAAATAGCGTTTGGGGTGGCGGAGCCGGAAGTGATCGAGGCCGGTGCCGTTGGGCATGGCCGCAGTAATGGCAACGATGCGCGGATCTCTCGCAGCAAGATCGGCGAGGGTGTTTGCGAAGACCTCAGCGTATGTGGCCGAGCCATCAGGGGTCTTGCCAGTCTCCGGATCGTATGGCCCGAGGCCGTGAAACTTTTTCTGGCCGTCGAGAGCGGGCTGAAAGCCGCGGCCTTTTTGCGTGAGGATGTGGAGCAGAACAGGGTGGTCGATTGACTTGAGAAATTTGAAAGTCTCGACCAGCAGCGGAAGGTTGTGTCCGTCGATGGGGCCGAAATACTCCAGGCCGAACTCTTCAAAGAGAATGGAGGGCCACAACATGCTTTTAGCGGCCTCCTCGGCGCGGCGGACAACCTTGATCGCAGTCTTGCCGCCGAAACGCTCAATGAGACGCGTGGCGCGATCGTGCATATGCTGATAGTGCTCGTTGGTCACGATGCGGTGGAAATAGCGGGCCACGGCGCCGACGTTGCGGTCGATGGACCACTCGTTGTCGTTGAGGACGACAATCATGCGCCTGGTTTGGGCGGCGATGTTATTGAGCGCCTCAAAGGTGATGCCGTTGGTGAAGGCGGCGTCGCCTGCGACGGCGACTACATGTTCGTGCCCACCGGCGAGGTCGCGAGCCACGGCCATGCCCAGAGCGGCGGAGAGCGCGGTTCCGGCGTGGCCTGCGCCATAGCAGTCGTGCTCGCTTTCGGTGCGCAGCATGAAGCCGTTGAGGCCGCCCGGCTGGCGGATTGTCTCAAAGCGGTCTCGACGGCCGGTAAGGATCTTGTGAATATAGGCCTGGTGGCTGACGTCGAAGAAGATCTTGTCTTCAGGCGTAGAGAAAACGGCGTGCAGAGCGAGGGTAAGCTCGACGACACCAAGATTGGGGCCAAGATGGCCTCCGGTTTTCGAAAGTGTCTGGATGAGGAAGGTGCGAATCTCCTCGGCAAGCGAGGCCATTTGCGCATAGTCGAGGCGTTTGAGGTCGGCGGGAGAATGGATGGACTCCAGCAGTGTTCCCATGCACTTCCTTTCCCCGGGGAAATCAATACGACCGGGAATCCAGGGAAAAGTAACCGGCTCGAAAGCGCCCCTGAAACAGGGTCTGCGGTTCCGGGAAGAGAACCCGAGGATCGCCTGCGTCAAGTATACCTGCGGGGCGGAAGGCGACTTTGATGGATTAGACGGCGGGATTGAGCCGGGGTTTGGGGTGAGAGCGCCGCAGCAGTAATTCGAAAGCGTCTATACTTATGCCTCGTTGGAAAGGACAAGGTCTGGATGCGGAAATGCGCCATTGTGCTGCTTCTTTGGGGAATCGCCTTCCCTGCAATGGCGGCCAGGATCATGTCGATCGATCAGATGGAGCAGTTTCTGATCAAGCTCCACGGCAAGCCGGATGGGAAGGTGGCAGGGGAGCTCGAGGACGCGCGGTTGACGGAACGGGTGAGCCAGGCACGGCTGGCGCGCTGGGAGGCGGATTTTACCGGCAAGCGCACGCAAGAGGAGCTTATGAAGCTCGCCGATACGTCGGCCTTTTTGAATCCTCCCGCAAGCGACGTGCTTCGCGATCCGCCGCCAGACGAAGACACACAGCGGCAGATGCTGGAACACGCCGTCGAGTACATCAAAACTACGATGACGCGGCTGCCGAACTTCTACGTTACTCGCGAAACGACGCACTTCGAGGAAACGCTGTCGCAGCACGCAACTTCTTCCGTGGCGCCGGCTGCAATGGGAACCCGATCGGGTGGAATGCCAGTGCAGACTTCTGGCGTGTCCACCGCAACCGAGGTCAAGGCGCTGCACAGCACAGGCGAAACCCGCACAACGGTGACCTACCGTGATGGGCACGAGGTACGCGACACGGGCATGGCAAAGGACGAGATGGAGGATCAACCGGCGTTAGGATTGACCACCAGCGGCGAGTTTGGCCCGATTCTCGACGTGGTAATGGGCGATGTGGTGCAAAGCCAAGTGACGTGGCTGCGATGGGAGCCCAGCGTGAGCGAGCCGGCAGGCGTGTTTCGCTACGTCGTGCCCCAGGATCATTCAGATTATGCCGTGCGGATACCAAATGGGGCGAAAACAATTGAACTGCATCCCGGCTACCACGGCGAGATCGCGATCGATCCGGCCACGGGCGAGATTCTTCGCATAAGCGCGGCGGCGGATCTGCCGCAACCATTCGAAACGATGCAGACCGCGATCCTGGTGGAATACGGGGCGGTGACGATCGGGGATCGAACCTATATCTGTCCGACGCACGGCGTCGCGTACTCGAAGGTTCCGGTTGCGGGCGCCGTAGCAGAGCCCCAGGGCTCGACGGTGACGGTGCAAACGCAGTTGAACGATGTGGCGTTTACGCAATATCACCTGTCCAGCGCGGAGGCGCACATCGTTTCAGGTGGGAGCGGGCCGGAAGGCACCACGCCACCCGCCCCGGACGCTGCTGCCGAGCCCGCGGTAACGCAACCTGTAAGTCACCCGTAGTAGCGTTTTGGCGGGCCGAAATGGATGCGAGGGTGTGACGCAAATCGATGCGGCCGCGGAGTTCAGCATTGTAGGATGGGCGCATAGACTTCAAGTTCATTGGAGGACGGGAGCGTGGCTGCAATGCGGTATCTTCTTTCATCATTCATTTTGATTGCGGGGTTGGCGGGGGCAGGCTCGAATGCGGCGTGGGCCCAGTTGCTGGAACCTGGGACGCAATCGCAGACGCCCAATCCTCTGGCTGACT
>JBEKWT010000401.1:0-3122 GCA_049512795.1 Occallatibacter sp. | reverse complement strand
GAAGATTGTCCGGGCTTCCTTGCCAACAAGTGGATGGATGCGCAATTGGAGGCGACGTACGAAGGTCCTGAAGCAGTGCAGCGGCGTCAACTAACCGTCACGATGACGAGCGAGGTCTTCCTGGCTCAATTCACCGCGTGGACCGGGGAGATGCGGCGGATTGCGTCGACACATCCCGGGACCGGCGCGTGCACGCTGGCGTCGGCGATGAAGCTGTGGGCGTGGACGCTGAATTATCTGCAAGGAGCCACTGACCCGGAGGGCGCTAAGCTTTATCACGGGCAGCGCCAGGGCGTGACCTTTGCGCTCGCCGATGCGTTGAGCTGGTTGATGGCTTCGCGTTCGCAGATTCTCGACGTGCTTGAACTGGAGACGCGCGGAGCCGTGGACGCAGTTGCTGCCGAAGGGCTCGCCGGGACAGTGCAATTCCTGAGCGACCTGTGCCACACGCAGGCGGCGCAGGCGGCGGGTGAGGTGTCGCGCATCTGTGCGGAGCTGGTCTTTGGTTACAACCGCCATCCCTCGTGGGATGAGGCGGAACATCGCAGTTGCTTCCTCGCGGCCGAACTCGAAGAGCTGGAAGAGACGATGCCCGGCATCATGGCAATGGCCGTCGATGTTCTAGCTGCCGACGGAAGTCATCCGGCGAAGGCCGGACCGTGCGCGGGCTGCGCGGGATCGAGCGAGTTTCTGCGGCTGCAGAGCAAGCTGACCACGTGCCTGACCGGCGCGCGGCTGGCCAAGGATCGCGCCGCTGAAACCGTGAGCAAGGTCATGATTCCCGAGGCGCTCGATTATCCCGCGGCAGGAGCGGCATGAGCTCGGCTCCACAACCCGTCGAGGTTGACCGGCAAACGATGGAAGTTGACATCGTGTGCGCAGGATTCGGTCCGGCGACAGGCGGATTCCTGACCACGCTGACGCGAGCGTGGAGCGAGAACCCTGGCGATCCGGCGTTCGAAAGCAAAGTTGCGCCGGGCATGCCGCTGCAGGTCGTGTGTTACGAGCGCGCCGACGATCTTGCCGCGGGCGTGAGCGGCGTAGTGACGCGCGGCGAAGGGATTCGCGTGAGCTTTCCCACGATCGAGCCCGCTGAAATTCCCATGGCCGCGACGGTAAAAGAGGAGCGGGTCTTTTATTTGCTCGATCCGATCGGGGCGAGGCGCTCCGCGCATTTGCGTTTTGGAGATTTTTTTCTTGGTCTTGGACGAGAGTCGTGGGTGAAGGACGATGCGTTCGAGTTGCCGTGGACGCCGGCCTTTTTGCACAAGGATGGCGGCCTGATCCTCTCCATCGGACAATTCAACCAGTGGGTGGGTTCGCAACTGATGGCTGGCGGTCTCGTGCAGATTTGGCCGGGAACGCCGGTGAGCGGTCCGATCTTCGACGGGAGCAACGGCAAAGAGAAGAAAACCGTTTTTGGGCTTCGGCTTGCCGATCAGGGTGTGGACAGGCACGGCACTCCGGCTGATGGCTATATGCCCGGTATGGAGGTGCGCGCGCGGCTGACCGTTGTTGGCGATGGGCCTGTGGGCGCGGTGGGACAGAAGCTGGACGAACGATTCGGCTTACCGGCGGGGCATGCGCGGCGCGAGTGGGCACTCGGCATGAAGATGGTGATCGAGCTGCCGGAGGATTCCGCGCTCGAACCCGGTACCGTCTGGCACACATTCGGATTTCCTGAGCCGGAGATCTTCGGTTTTCTCTATGTGCATCCGGAGCGGCTGGTTTCGGTCGGGATTTTCGTGCCGTCGTGGATGGGCAATCCGCAGCGCACGGCCTACCGGTACCTGCAGCATTACATTCAGCATCCGCTGCTCTGGCGTCATCTGCAGCATGGAACGATGCGCTCGTGGGGAGCCAAGTCGCTCGAAGAATCGGGCAGGCGCGGCGAGCCGTTCCTGAGCGGCGATGGATTTGCACGGATCGGCGAGGGCTCCGGCTCGACGAATATGCTCACCGGTTCCGGCGTGGATGAGGCGTGGACGACGGGCGTCGAACTGGGCGAGGCCGTGCTGGAGCTGCTGCGCGCGGACAAGCCGTTCACCGAGGAAAATTTGGCGGCGACGTATGAGACGCGACGTCGCGCAAGCTGGGTTGAACGCGGCGCGAAAGAAGCCGAGAATGCGCGCAATGGATTTCATTTGGGATTTGTTCGCGGGCTCGTGGGCATGGCGCTTGCTGGTCTCACTGGCGGCCGGCTCGCGCTACGAGCTCACATTCCGTCGGCGCCAAAACAGATTCGCCGGTTCGCAACCTTCATTGCGGGCGGCCTGTCGGCGAAACAAGCCGCAAAGGTGGCCCTCGACTGTGGACGGCCGCTGCACGGCGCGCTCATGAGCGCGCGGGGATGGCCGGAGATTCAATTCGACGGGCGGCTGCTGGTTACGCAGCAGGATGCGCTGCTGATGGGCGGCAAGGTGCAAGCGGTTCCCGGGTTCGCGGACCATGTAGTGTTCCTCGACCGGCAGTGCTGCATTGCGTGCCTGGAGAAAACCTGCATTGCCATGTGCTCGGGCCAGGCCCTCACGCTGGGCAGCGATGGCGGCCCCGACTTCGAGCGCGAAAAATGCGTGCACTGCGGAGCGTGCCTGTGGAACTGCGCTCAGTCGCCCGACGGCGAGCGGGGCAACATTGAGTTTGTGGCGGGCTCAGGCGGCTTACACTCAGCGGAAAACTAGAAGCTGGCCAGTTATCGAGGAAGATTCATGTCCAACGCACTGCACATTGTCGTTTGCGCGGGGATTGTGCCCGATCCGCTGCAAACGCTGGAACCAACCACGGGGCCGAGCGGGCCGGGGATCAAGAACGAGATGGTGCTGCCCGCGGTGCTCGATCCTTGGGCGGCGAGCGCTTTATATGAGGCCGCAAACCTGGCTGCGAAGTGCCCAGGCAGCCCGCAAAGCCCGAGCAAGGTGTGGCTGGTTTCGCTGGGGCCCAAGGCCAAGCTGCAGCAGGTGATGATGAGCGTGGCGCAGAAGGTGAGCTTCGAGCTCGTTCCGATTGATGGGCCGATCGGCGGATTCCCCGATGCGCAGGCAACGGCAGCGGTGCTGGCCGACGCGATTGCCGCGATTCCGGGACTGGACCGCGAGCGGATGTTGCTCGTCGGCGGATGGGAA
>JBEKWT010000400.1:0-3128 GCA_049512795.1 Occallatibacter sp. | reverse complement strand
TCGTCCAGCCGCCGGCGAGAAAGGCCACCGGTCCTGACGCGCCGTTCAGGAAGTGCCGGTTGGGCCCAAAGGGAAGTTCGTAGCTGCCGTTGATCGACGCGGCCTGGCGAACGTCGGTGGCCGCCGGGCCCCAGTCGACCTTTGGATTGAGCGGGAACGAGACGAACGCGGGCGTGTTTCCGCTTACGCTGGTGTTCCATGCCGAGCCGTCGTCAAGATTTTTTGACCATGTGTAATTGCCGCGGAGCTGAAGGCCGTTCGCGAACGTGCGGCGCAGGTCGGCTTCGAGCGCGTTATACAGGCCCGTGCCCTGAGAGACCCATGAAGTCGAATTGGCAAGATTCGAATTTACGTCGGCGGTTGAGGGGTAGTAGACCTGGCCCGTCGATGCGTAGACCGGCGTGGGCTCATTCATGTCCTCGGAGAGAATCTGGTGGTAGGCGTGGAAGCCCACGTAACCGAGGGTGAGTGAAGTGTTGGGGGCGACTTGCTGCTCGATGCGCAGGCTCCATGTAATGACTGCCGGCGTCGAGAGATCTGGCTGCACATTGCTGGGCGAGACTTTGGCCGAGGCGGGCGGCGGCACACCGGCCGTGAAATTCAGGCTCGACACCGCGATGGACTTGATGGACTCAGCCGTGTTGAAGGGCGCGGTCTGATCGAGACGGTAGTCGAGCGTGTCGAGCAGGCCATGGTAAAGGCCGATGCCTCCACGGATGGCCGTCTTGCCGTTACCGAGCACGTCCCAGGCAAAGCCGAGACGCGGATTGGGCAGGAACTTTGCGCGGTTGGTGGAGAGCGCGGAGTTGCCGACGATGGGCGTGGTTTGTAAAACGCCGTTGACGATGGCGTAATTCGCGGCCCGGCCCTGCGATTCATTCCATCCGTTGGTGGATTCCGAACGGAAGCCGGCGCGCAGCTCGAAGCGCGGCGTGACTTTGATGGTGTCTTCGAAGAAGCCTGCGCCCTCAAACGAGCGCCAGCCCAGCGCGGTGGGCGCGGGAACCAAAGTGAAGGTGGCCACGGTGCCCTTCAGGAAGGTTTGCTCCGTGCTGAAGGAGGCCTGGCCGTATTGATCCTGCGCGAGCAGATCGTTGGCCTGTATGCGCTGAAACCATCCGCCGGCTTCGATTTGCTGGCGGCCTTTGGACCAGTAGATGTGATCGTCTTCAGTGAACAGATTGCGCGCCGTGCGGTTGTTGCTGCCGGTGTTGGCTCCCGCGCCGGTAATCGCCGATGCGCCATTGGAGGCCGTGCTGCCGCTGATGACGATAGCGCCGACGGGATCGCCTGAGACCCATCCCGGCACGCCTGTGATGGGGACGAGCCCGGTGAAGAAGAAGCTGCCGCGCGAGTAGCCGAATCGCGCGGTGTTGAGCAGCGAAGGCGAAATCACATGCTGCTCCTGAATGCTGGCGACCTGCTCGCGCAGGTTCTCGTTGATGTAGCTCAGTGGATTTGCCGAGGGCGAAGTTGCGGCGCTCGCATCGACGGTGTAGACGGCGAAGAGCAGATCCTTGCCGCTGAGGTTCGAGTCGAAGCGCGTGGTGCCGAAGTCCTCATTGATGTGCTGCGGCGGATGGCTGAAGGCTTCCGCAATGCCGCTGGGGTTGCCGTTCGAGAGCAGCTCCGGGCCGTTCTCAACGGGCCAAAGATTCAGCAGCGGGGCTACGGCGGAGTTGACGCCGACATTGGCCAGCCCTGACGAAGGGCAAGGATTCGGCGCCGGCGTCACCTGGCCGCAGGGCAGGTAGCCGAGCCGCGCTTCGTTATCGGGCACGAGAGTGACGTCGCTCAGGCCCCAGGCCTGACGAAAGCCCTCATAGTTGCCAAAGAGAAAGAGCTTGTCTTTGCGGATGGGCCCGCCGAGCGCTCCGCCGAACTGGTTGCGCTGAAACTCGGGAATCGTCGACTGATCGAAGTAGTTGCGTGCGTCGAGAGCGCTGTTGCGGATGAACTCGAAGGCCGTCCCGTGCAGCGAGTTTGTTCCCGAGGTTGTGACGATCGAGACCTGTGCGCCGTCGCGCTTGCCGTAGCTGGCGCCGTAGGTGTCGGTGACGACGTTGAACTCGCGCACGGCATCAACGCCCAGCAACTCGCCGCTGGTTCCGCCTGGCGTGACGTTGATGAGCGAGGCGCCGGTGTACTCGATTCCGTTAAGCAGAAAGAGATTGTCCTGCGGGCGGCGGCCGCCGACGGAAAACATGTTACCCACCGAGGAGTTGGAGGTTCCGGTGCTTCCCGAACGCTCGCCGGTATAGTTCACGGTGGCGGGATTGAGGGTCAACAGTTGGTCGAAGCTGCGGCCGTTGAGAGGGAGTTCCTTGACCTGGCGCTCGTCGACAAGGCCGGCGGTTTGCTGCGAGGTGGTGTTCACGACCGGGTCGCCGGCGTTGACAACGACCGTTTCGCGGACCGCGCTCACGCCCAGCGTGAGGTCCACCTCCACGCTCTGCCCGATGACCAGCACGATGCCGGTCCGTTCCTCCGGCTGAAAGCCGTCGTGCGCGACAGAAATGGTGTAGTGACCGACGGGCACGCTGGGCGCGGCGTAGCGGCCATCCGAGCCGGTGACGAGTGTGCGCGTGTAGCCGGTGTCGGTTTGGCGGACTGTGACGGTGGCGCCGCTGACTGCGGCCCCGTTGGAGTCGTGAATGACGCCGCCAACGTTGCCGCCAACAATCTGCGCGAGTGCCGGCGCTGGACTGAACGCAATTGCAACGACGAGAGCAACCGGAACGACGAGGGCCGCAAGCGCGAGGGATGGAACAAAGCGAACTCGAGCCAATTTTTTCTGAAGGGTCATCTGCGTCTCCTGAAGAGTTGGTCAAGGCCTGCTGGTGCAGGCTTGGGAATATGAGCGCGCCCCGGGGAAATGTCTGCAAGGGGTCAGAAAAAGTCTTGGGCGCGCTTCAAATGGAAGAGGGGAAGGGGGCTTAGCGGCTACAACAGCAGCAGCAACAACAACAGCAACAACAGCCGAGCCGCCGGGAGGCAGGGGCTTGGAGCCGAGTTTGGGGAAGAAACGTCATGGTTTGCTCAAAAAGTTGAATCGGGGGGTGTTTCGATTTGGATTCACCGACCTAAACACGAAAGCCGCGCCAGCAACTTTGCTGTCACGCGGCCTT
>JBEKWT010000399.1:0-5926 GCA_049512795.1 Occallatibacter sp. | reverse complement strand
TCTGCCAGCGATCCCAGGGCGCCGTTCAGGTTCTGAAAGTGCGAGGAGTCGGTTGCCGCGCAGGGTGATCCTGTCTCACCGATGGCGTCGGTCGAACGCCAAAGCCCGCTATCGTTGCCCAGAAAAATCTCCAGCGGGTTGACGGCGTTCCAGGCCAGCGCGTGCTGGTATTCGCCCACCTGCGCGCTCATGCAAGTGGTTGAGTTGGTGGTATTGCGCCACACGCATCCCATGGCCAGGCTGCATTTCCAAAGGTCGTTGGCTCCGGCCAGCACGAGCGTGTCCTGCTGGGATGGAACCGCGGACAGCGTGAGGTTGTAGTCGCCATCCAGGATCGTGGCTGCGCCCTGGAGCGTGCTGGCTTCAAGCGCCGCGGTGTTCCACTCTGTGGCGAAGGTGATGGTTGGATTGCTGCACACGCCGCCCCCGATGGCGCACTGATCCTGCCAGAGCCCCTGGTCCTGGTTATTCAGGTCGACGGTCCATGCAAACGTGTCACCGGTTTGAGGATTCACGGCTAGTGCGCCGCGATAAATGGGACAGGCGATAGAGCCGATCTGCCCAGGGTTGGTAGGGCACATCTGCGAAGTGAGTTCGGCGCCGGGCTGCGCGGCCATGCGCGTCCAGGTGACGCCGTCCGGCGACTGGTAAAAGCCGTGATATCGCACTGCGGCAACGAACAATTGCCGCACCGGGTTCCAGACCACCGCGGTAACGGCGTTGCCCTCTGAAGTGAGAGGAGTTAGCGGACCCTGAAGGATTTCGCCAGCGCCGTCGGTGATGGTGGCCAGGTGCCAGGTAGCTCCACTATCCGTGGAATAGAAGAGACCCTCGAAGGTGTTGGCCGGCCAATCGGCTCCCACAAGCGTGCCTTCATAGGCCTGAGAGACTGCGGCCACTACAAGCTGCGGATTGACGGTACTCCAGGCAAAGCCGGCAAAGCCCTGCCCGACGAAGCTGGCGTCCTTGGCGCCGAGGCCCTGCTCCTCGTCCACGGTGTGCGGGATCAGGCTCCAGGTGTTGCCGCCGTCGGTGGAGCGCAGGATGCCGGCGCCGTAATAGGAGTCGAGCACGTCGTTGGGGTCCCCGGTGCCCGCGAGAATGACGCCGGTTTCGCCCGGCTGCACCGTAAGAGCGCCAATGCTGATGGAAGCGTCATTGGCTCCGCTGAGAGCCGGGACATTATCGGTGAGCGGAGTGAAGACGATGGAGGCGGGTGCGGAAACACCGGCATTGTTGGCGACCCATACCCCGCCGCCCGTTGTGCCGATATAGATGCGGTTGCCGGTCGAATCGGAGGGGTCGAGGGCGATTGCGGCGACGCGGCCCGTTACCAGGCCAAAGTCCGGGGTTTGAACGGCTGTGGGGCCGAGGGGCTGCCAGGTGTTTGCGGTCGCGGCGCTGCTCCCTGTGCTCTGGGCCTGGACCGCCGGAGTGCTGAATGGAGCGCCGAGGCTTTTCCCGCCTAAGCAGCGGAGGGCGCCCGGCCTGGGCGGCACTCGATGGCCCGGCGCGATGCCGCGCTGGGCGAGAAAGCGATGCGCCTCAAGAACGCGAGGGGGAAGCGCCGCGGGCTTTGGCGTTTGCTGTGAAGCAGGATTGGCGCGGGAGTCCGGATTTTGCGCATGAACCGTCGGGCCCAGCGAGAGAAGCGCCAGGAGGCATGCGGCCAAGGCTGCACAAGCCCGCGCGCGCTGGGTTGAATGCCGCTCGCGTCGCTTCCCTGCCCCGTCGCCATGGACCGGGCCCACACATTTCGGATCGGACATTGGATTCGTCACGCGAAACCAGACCTCGACTCCGGCTTCCCCTATTCTGAAAACTTTCCAATGGGGATGAGCACGGAATCCATCCGATAACGCTTAACGAAACACGCAATTTCCGGGAATGAGATTGCCGCCCATTATAGGACAGGGCAAAGGAGAATTAATTGTGACCCGTGATACAGGCGTGGAGGCAAGAGAGCGTGCAAGTTCGCGCTGCCCGAATCGGATCTGCCCGCCCGCGCGGGGCGCGCCGATCAATTGAGGCGCTCGCAGCTTCTCAATTCGAGACTGTTCTAAAGCGCACATCTCTTGCCATCCTTCACGTTGCATGCGTGTCGCGCCTCACCGCGTCTCGAGTTTAGAGAAGGGTATGGTATGCGTGTCCAGGTTCCGACGAGGATATGGGACAAGACCGCAATACGGAGGCACGATGAAACGCATCTTGATGTTTTCATTTCTGACAGTAGTGGTATTCATCCTGGCTGCGGCCGCAGCCGCGAAAAACACCGAGGCGAAGTACAAATTCGCCGTGGTGGAGCCGTTCACGATTGCGGACGGAGTCCAGTTCCCGCCCGACAATGTCAACCCGAAAGACCACCTCGACTCGCTCTACAGCCATTTCAGCGACACGCTGGTGAAGCAGAAGGTCGTGGAGCAAGTGGTTGCCGCCGGCGGAACGGTTCCCGATGCGGACGCCGCCAACTCGATTGTTATCGAAGGCAAAATCACCGATTTTGCCAAGAACGGCCGGAACATGGCGCACCCGCCGGAGCTGACCCTGCACATCGACATCTACCGCCAAAGCGACCATACGCTGATAACTTCGCTTACCCCGCAGTTCAAATTGGCCTGGGAGACGTGCACCAATCAGAAGTATTTTGGGAATGCGGTGAGCATTTGGGCTGTGCAGGAGATCAAGAAGGCGTTGAAATGATGCAGGCGGCGACGGTCTGCAGCGAAAAAAGGGCCGCCCGCGGCGGCCCTACAAGCTAAAGGCTAAGAGCTAATTTCTGTTCTACCACCGTCCCCAGGCACGGCTGAAGTAATCGGCCAGCGTCATTCCGATGAGCACGAGGAAGGTAAACAAACCTGACGCTACAGTGAGCTTTGTCAGCCTGGTGCTGTACTTCACGTGCATGAAGAACAGCACCACCAGCGTGGCTTTAGTGGTGGCAATGGCCAGCGCGACCACTGGATTCCAGAAGAGCGTGAGGCCCGGTGCGATGTGCCACTCGCCGAGGTCGATGTAAGAAGCGGCCACTGTAGCCGCCGTGCCCACCAGCAACGCGAGGAGAATTACGAGGTAGACCCCCGGACTTACGATGTGGTGTTCCTGTTCGTGTTCCTGATGTTGTTCGCTCATGCGCCCCAACCTCTCAGTGCCTGCTGATCAAATACAGCAGGGCGAAGAGATAGATCCAGATAATGTCGACAAAGTGCCAGTACAGCCCGAAATTCTCAACAAACGTAACGTGTCCCGTGGTGTAAGCCCCACCCCTGGCGCGAAAGATCATGAAGATCAGGATGCCTACGCCAATCACCATGTGCAGCGCGTGCATGCCGGTCATGGCGAAGTACAGGAAGAAATACTGCTCGGTCTTCTGTGCCATGTCGGGCGCGAGAGGCGGGTCGTGATACTCCTTGTAGACTTCCGGATCCGACGCGGGATTGACGAACGACTGCACGCTGAAACTTGAGCCCGGAATATGGTGCTTCTCCCATTTCTCGTGCCACTCGATGCCCTTGATGCCAAGAAAAGTGAATCCGAACATGAGCGTAAGGCACAGATAGAGAACCAAGGAGCCCCTGCGCCGCTTCTCTGCCGACCACACGCTCATGGCCATGGTGAAGCTGGACAGGATGAGAACCGCGGTGTTGGCGGTTCCCCAGAAGATGCTCAACTGGTGCGAACCCTCAACGAACGCCGGGTAGTACCAGTTGCGCATGATCAGGTAGGCGGTGAACAGCCCGCCGAAGAACATGACCTCCGTGAGCAGGAAGAGCCACATGGCAAAGTTGGTGGCGTCAAACTGCTGATCGACGGTCTCGAAGTGGTGGCGCTGATAGGGCGGATGCTCCCCATGATGAGAATCGCCAGCCTCCGCGGCAGCGCTGTTGGAGATTGCCGTGCTATCCGACACTCGCCACCTCTTTCTCTTCCTGCCGCTCGAGCCACTCGTAGTCGTAGGCTTCGTGGTCCATGACGGGGGTCTCGGGGAAGTTTTCGGTCAACGGCGGCGACTGCGTTTGCCACTCCAGGCCCGTTGCCTGCCAGGGGTTGTTTCCGGCGACAGCCCCGTACTTCAGCGACCAGGTGAGGTAAAGAATCGGCAGCAGATAGCCCACGCCGAGGATGGTGGCGCCCGCTGTTGAGAAGACGTTCAGCGCCTGAAACTCCGGCGGGTAGGCGGCGTAGCGCCGCGGCATGCCCAGCGTGCCCAGGATGAACTGCGGAAAGAACGTGAAGTTGAAACCGATAAAGGTGACGATCGCTGCCAACTGCGAGATCTTCTCCGGATACATGCGCCCGGTCCACTTGGGCCACCAGAAGTGAATGCCCGACAGAAACGCCATGAGCATTCCGCCGACCATGACGAAATGGAAGTGGGCCACAATGAAATACGTCTCCGTCAGGTGAATGTCGGTGCCTGTAGCGCCGAGGAAGACGCCCGTCATGCCACCGATGGTGAACAGGCCCATGAAGCCGAAGGCGTAGAGCATGGGCGTCTCAAAGGTGATTGACCCTTTATAGAGCGTGAAGGCCCAGTTGAAAATCTTGATTGCCGAGGGCACCGCGACCAGCATCGTGAGCAGCGAAAAGACCAGCGCCGCATAGTTGGAGATACCCATGATGAACATGTGGTGCGCCCAGACAAAGAATCCAAAGACGGCGATTGCCACCGAGGAGAACGCGACCGCGGTGTAGCCAAAGACGCGCTTGCGGCTGAAAGTCGAAACCACTTCGGAGATGACTCCCATGCCGGGAAGAATCATGATGTAGACGGCCGGGTGCGAGTAGAACCAGAACAAATGCTGGAAGAGAATCGGGTCGCCGCCATAGGCGGGATCGAAGACGCCGATGTGCACCGTGCGCTCCAGAACCACCAGCACCAGGGTGATGGCCAGCACCGGCGTTCCCAGCACCATGAGGATGCTGGCCGCATAGTTCGACCAGACAAAGAGCGGCAACCGGAACCACGTCATGCCCGGGCAGCGCATCTTGTGGATGGTGACGATGAAGTTGAGGCCGGTAAAGATGGAGCTGAAGCCGGCGACAAATATGGCCAGCCCAGTGGAGATGACGTGCGTGTTCAGATAGTGCGTGGAGAGCGGACTGGTGAAGGTCCAACCTGTGTCAACGCCGCCCGCGGCCATGGTGTAAATGACCATGAAGCCGGCGATGATATAGAGATACCAACTAAGCAGATTGATCTTGGGGAGCGCAAGGTCCTTGGCGCCGACCATCATGGGAATGACGAAATTCCCAATCGTTGCGGGCACTGAGGGCACGAGGAACAAGAACACCATGATCACGCCGTGCATGGTGAAGACCTTGTTGTAAGTGTCGGCGGCCATCAGGGAAGTTTGCGGCGTGAGCAGTTCCAGGCGGATGAGGCCGGCAAGGGACCCGCCAATAAAGAAGAAAAACGTAATCGAGATCAGGTAGAGCGTGGCGATCCGCTTGTGGTCGCCGGTCAGCAGCCAGCTGAGCAGGCCGTTTTCCTTGGACAGGAAGTTCATCTTGGGGATCGTGGCCGTTGACTGATCGGGAAGACTGACGATGGTGGCAGCGCTCATGGTTTGACCTCCTTCTGCGCCGCGGGCGCCTGGCCCGGCGTCGCTGCTTTACTGGCCTGGCTCTCAGGAACCAGGTCGGTGGTGTTGAGAGTCTGCTGGACGCGGTAATCGGAATCGAGATTCTTGATGTACTCCACCAGCGCGACCACGCCTTCTTCGCTCACCTGGCCCTGGTAGGTGGGCATGATGGGCGCATAGCCCTGCGTGATGTGCTGAGAGGGGTTCAAGATGGCCTGGCGCAGATAGGCGTCGTCGGCGGTAATGGTCTCCCCAGTGGAGAGCGTGAGCCGGGAGTCGTAGACATTCGCCAGGCTGGGACCGCGGGCGTCGGGCCGCGTGTTGTGGCACGCATTGCAGCTCAG
>JBEKWT010000398.1:0-3157 GCA_049512795.1 Occallatibacter sp. | reverse complement strand
TCCCGCCGTGTGCTCGAATCCGCCGCTCCAACCATAAGTAATCACGAACAGTGCGAAAGCCCCCGACAGGGATGCGAACAGGAGTCCGACAAAAGACAAGGTAGGCGCGACGGTCCATGATCGCGGTCGCAGCTTCACCCAGCGCCTCCAGCCCCAGATAATCGCAGCTGGTGCGACGAGATAGGCGAGTGACATTAGGGCGACAAAGAGGGCAACCATCGACAGGCTCATGTCAAACTTCCCCGGTTACTTACGGTACCACCACCCTGCCGACTTCGCTCACTGAGGCTGGTAAAATCATCCCTTAGTTTCGATGAGAGAGATTTGCCTGTGTCCGCAGCCCAGCCCGAAGCGCGCGTAAAAGCTACATCGCTAACCTTTCAGGAGCTATTGTTCCGCCTGCAGGCGTTCTGGGCGGAGCGCGGATGCGTGCTGCAGCAGCCCTATGACGTGGAGGTGGGCGCGGGGACGATGTGCCCGGAGACGTTTCTGCGCGTGCTGGGGCCGAAGCCCTACAAGGTGGGCTACGCGCAGCCCTCGCGTCGGCCGGCCGACGGGCGGTACGGCGAGAATCCAAACAGGCTCTATAAGCACACACAGTTCCAACTGATCCTGAAGCCGCCACCAGTGAATGTGCAGGAGCTGTATCTCGAATCGCTCGAGGCGATGGGCATCGACCTGAAGCACCACGACCTGAAGTTCGAAGAGGACAACTGGGAGTGGCCGGCGGGCGGCGCGTGGGGCGTGGGATGGCAGGTGATGCTGGACGGGCTGGAGATTACGCAGTTCACTTATTTCCAGCAGTGCGGGGGGCTGGATCTCGATCCGATCTGCGCGGAGCTGACGTACGGCATGGAGCGCATTGCGGCGTTTTTGCAGGATGTGGATTCGATCTACGACATTGTGTGGGCGCGGGACCCGGAGACAGGCGCGGTAGTGACTTACGGCGACGTGCGGCTGGCCGAGGAGTTGCAGTTTTCGGTGTACAACTTCGAGATGGCCGATGTGGCCAGACTGTGGGAACACTTCAATTCCTATGAGGCTGAGGCGCAGGCGCTGCTGGAAAAAGCGAATGCTGTGCTGACAGACGAACATGCCAGCCCGGAGGAAAAGAAAAGATTTCCGCTGCTGGCGACGTACGAGCTGGCGCTGAAGTGCTCGCACTTGTTTAATTTGCTCGATGCGCGCGGGGCGATCAGCGTGACGGAGCGCGTAGGCGTGATCGGGCGGATTCGCGCGCTGGTGGTGGGCGTGGCGAAGGCGTGGGCGATGCAGCAGGAAGCGAGCCAGTCCGCCGCGGCAGACGAGTCAGCAAGTTAGCGAGACAAAGATCAGCGATGGCGGATTTTTTACTGGAGATCGGGTTGGAGGAGGTTCCGGCGCGGATGATTGCCGCGGCCGAGGCCGAGCTGGGCAAGCGCGTGAGCGAACTGCTGAAGCGCGAGCGGCTCTTGGGCAATGGCGCGAAGGTGGCGACGTATTCCACGCCGCGGCGGCTGGCGGTGCTGGCTGAGGGCGTACAGGCTAAGCAGGCCGACACCGAAAAGGTGGTGATGGGCCCGTCGTGGAAGATCGCGTTCAAAGACGCCGCGCCGACAGCGGCGGCCGAGGCATTCGCGAAAAAGGCGGGCGTGGAAGTTTCCGACCTGAAGAAGATTGAGACACCGAAGGGCGAGTACGTGGGCGCATCGGTGAAGCTCACGGGGCGGACTGCGAGCGAAATCCTGATAGCCGAGCTGCCGAAAGAAGTGCTGGGGCTTTACTGGGCCAAGAATATGTACTGGCGCGCGGCGAAGCCGGAACGATTTGTGCGGCCGGTGCGCTGGGTTGTGGCGCTGATGGATTCGAGCGTGGTGCCGGTGGAGATTGCGGGAATCGCGGCGGGTAATGCGAGCCGGGGACATCGCGTGCTGCATGGTGACGCGCCGGTCGTGATCGATGCGGCCAAGGGTTACGTCGAGGCGTTGCGGGCGTCGAGCGTCGTTGTCGATGTGGCGGAGCGGCGACAGATCATTCGGAAAGCATTGGACGCGGCGACGCGGACGGTCGCGGACGCGCGCTGGCGCGAGGATGAGGCGCTGGTTGAGACGGTGGTGCATCTGACCGAGTGGCCGAGCGTGATCCGGGGCGACTTTGAACGAGAGTATCTGGAGCTGCCGGAAGAGGTTCTGGTGACGGTGATGCGCGACCACCAGAAATACTTTGCGGTGGAAGACGCGCAGGGCAAGTTGGCGCCGCATTTTCTGGCGGTGCTGAACACGCAGGCGGACGAAGAGGGCGCGGCAATTATCAGGCACGGGAATGCGCGCGTGCTGCGGGCGCGGTTTGCGGACGCGCGATTCTTCTGGGACATGGACCAGAAGACGCCGCTGGCCCAGCGCGTCGAGAGCTTGAAACAGGTCACTTTTCAGAAAGAACTCGGAAGTTATTACTGGAAGACGGAGGAGAACCTGGCGGTGGCGAATGCGCTGGCCACGATTGTGAAGGGCGCTGATGCGCCACTCGACGAGGCCGCGCTTTTCAAAGCTGTTGAGCTAGCCAAGACCGATCTGACGACGGAGCTGGTGAAGGAGTTTACCGAGCTGCAGGGCGTGATCGGCGGACTGTACGCGCGGGCACAGGAATTAAACGAGAAGATTGCGCAGGCGATTTACGACCAATACACGCCGGCTTCGACGGAGGGTGCGATTCCGTCGACCGTCGAAGGGCAGTTGCTGGGACTGGCAGACCGCATTCAGACGATTGTGGCGATGTTCGGGATTGGGAACGCGCCGACGGGGTCGAAGGATCCGTTTGCGCTGCGGAGAGCGGCAAATTCGATTGTAAAGATTTTGGCCGAGTCGGAACTGCCCCTGATGCTAAGCGATGTGGTGAATGCGAGCGGTACCGGCAATGGCGAGATCGCATCCCACCCACGCGACAAGGACCTGCCTGCGGGGGCCACGGGGATGGGGCACCCAGGCGTTCGCGATCAGGTGAACGAATTTTTCCGCGAGCGGCTGCAGTTCTATTTGAAAGACGTGCGCGGATTCGCTTACGACGTGGTGAATGCGGTGCTGGCCGTGGGCGCGGACGATGTTCGCGACGCGATTGCACGGGCCGAGGCGCTGACTTCGGTACGGGGCTCGGAGGATTTTGCCGCCGTTTCGGCCGCATG
>JBEKWT010000397.1:0-4487 GCA_049512795.1 Occallatibacter sp. | reverse complement strand
TCGGGACGCTCATCGATGAGCAAAACGATAAGCACGACCTCCGGATGGTTGGTGGTGACGGAGTTGGCGATGGACTGCAGCAGCATGGTTTTGCCGGTGCGGGGTGGAGCGACGATGAGGCCGCGCTGGCCCTTGCCGACGGGCGTCAGTAGGTCCATGACGCGGCCGCTGACACCCTCGCGCGTGGTCTCCATCTTGATCCGCTCCTGCGGGTAAAGAGGCGTGAGGTTGTCAAAGAGAATTTTGTTGCGCGTTTCTTCGGGCGACTCGAAGTTGATGGCCTCGATCTTGACCAGGGCGAAGTACTTCTCGCCTTCATGGGGCGGGCGGACATTGCCGCTGATGGAGTCGCCGGTTTTGAGGTCGAACTTGCGAATCTGCGAGGGCGAAACGTAAATATCGTCCGGGCCGGGCAGATAGTTGTAATCGGGCGAGCGGAGAAAGCCGTAGCCGTCAGGGAGAATTTCGAGGACTCCCTCGGCGAAGATATGGCCTTCTTTTTCGCTCTGCGCCTGGAGAATCTTGAAGATGAGATCCTGCTTGCGAAGGCCGCTGGTCCCCGGAATTTCCAGGGTACGCGCGATGCGGCTCAGTTCAGTGATGTTCTTTTCTTTCAGTTCTGCGATGGTCATGTTTACCTGCGAGTGGATGGGATGTGTTGGAGGGAATGCGGAGCGGGAAGTGCTCCAGAGGATACAACCGTGCGGATTACAACAAATTCAGCCGGCGCTGACCAGCTTTGAATCGTCCCCCAAACTCATTTGGAGCGGCGGAGCGCCGGGAAAGAGATGGCCCCATTTCGACGGGGAGCTGCCTTGAAACCCTTGATTGACTGAATGCACAATGCGGCGAGAGACGCCGTTAAGCCGCACGGCGCCTTTCTACCGGATGAGCGGGCGCCTCTTCGGGCGTCTCCGCTTCAGGGCTGGCTACTTCAAAACGGCACAAAACTTCGTTTGTGGTGTCTTGCAGCCGTGTATTCGGCTTGTGAAGCTTACGGGTTGCCTTGCTTGCCAGTGTACAGAGCTGGTAGCGATTGGACACATGAGAAAGTGCCTTAAAAACGAGATCGGAACGCATTGTGTATCTCCTTCTTTTTCAAGTAGCCGAACCGGAAAAAGCCGTAGAGCCGCCGGTGCAGCAGAGGGAAGCCAATACAAGCAAAATACAAATTCAGGGCTGCCCCAAATTGCAACTTCCACATCTTAGACGCGCTCTGGCTGCCTGCAGTTCAAAAACATTTGGTGGCCGTTGCACGCTATGAAATGGATGCCATACCGTATCGGATCTGCAGCTCGCGCGCCGGAAATCGGGGTACCCGTCTAGCTTCGAAGCGCTTGCTCTAAGTTAGATGCTGGAAATCGCTGATGGGCACATCCGGCCGCAGTGCGCAACCTGCCCTCAATGGATGGCTAGTGTGAGGTTATATAAAATCTTTAGCCCGGTCAATAGTTATTTAGAGTCAATTTAGGCGGTTTGTTGAACGTTTACCTGGCCGGTCAGGAGCCTGGATTGAGCCGAGGGGGTAATTGTAAGTCGCTCATTATAAATTAAATGATGGGATTGGGTGGCTAAAAAGGCGGCGCAAACAGGACCTTGAGGGGGGTCCCAAGGGAAATTGGTCAAGACCGGGCTGAACGTTTTCACCGGATTGTGGTTCAGTCAGTCACTTGTGGCTGTGGATGCCGGGCCGCTTGAGTCGGACCAGGGCCGTCTGTCGGGATCGCTCACGAGCAGCCGGTCATGATCATCGCTACCGGTGAGCCTGGGCCGCTGGCCGCGTTGGTGCTTTGGGTTGGCTGCGATTTCATCGAGGCGGAAGACACCCACAATCACCATTCCCACAAACGGGGCGGCAAGAAGGAAAGTCTCCCAGCCGGATTGAAGGGCGATGTCCTGCAAGAGCGCCTCCCTGCGTTTCGACCGCGGGCGTGAGATGAATCTTACCCGGAATATCGACTTGGCTGGTGGAGATTAGAACCAACTCGGAAACAAAGGTAATCCCCCATATTGGGGAGTGAGTGAACAGCTTGCGGACACCTACGGCTCACAAAGGAAGGGGGTTGCGGCGATTGAGGCCGGCCGGAAAGCGTCATGCCCAGTAGCTCCTGTCGAGCGTCCTATATTGGATGGCCTCGGCCAGGTGGGCAACTGAGAGGCCTTCGGCGCCTTCTAGATCCGCAATGGTGCGGGCGACTTTGAGGATGCGGTCGTGGGCGCGGGCAGTAAGGCCCTGCTGCTGCATCGCACGCTCGAGAAGGCGTTCGGCGTCGGCGCTCAACTCGCAATACGAGCGAATCTGGCGCGTGGTCATTTGCGCATTGGCGTAAATCTTTTCGCCGTGCTTCTTGAAACGCTGGCGCTGGCGCTCGCGGGAGACCATGACTCGGGCGCGAATCTGAGCCGAACCCTCGATCGCCGCGCTACCGCGCAGCTCCTTATATTGAACGGCGGGAACTTCGATGTGGATGTCAATGCGGTCGAGCAGGGGGCCGGAGATTTTGGCCACATAGCGCTGGATCATGGGCTGAGTGCAGGTACACTCGCGCGACTTGTCGTTGAAGAAGCCGCAGGGACAGGGGTTCATGGCTGCGGCGAGCATGAAGCGCGCTGGAAAACTGAGCGTCATTGAGGCGCGCGCGATGGTGACGGTGTGATCCTCAAGGGGCTGGCGCAGGACTTCGAGGACGTTGCGGGGAAACTCGGGCAGCTCGTCAAGAAACAGGAGGCCGTTGTGGGCGAGCGAGACTTCGCCGGGGCGGGGCACCATGCCGCCGCCGATTAGGCCGGCGTCGGAGATGGTGTGGTGCGGCGAGCGAAAGGGCCGCTGCGTGACCAGGCCTGCGCCCGCTTCGAGGACGCCGGCGACGGAGTGAATCTTGGTGGTTTCGAGCGCTTCCTCGAATGTGAGCGGCGCGAGGATCGACGGCAGGCGCTTGGCGAGCATGGTCTTGCCGGAGCCGGGAGGACCGATCATGAGAATGTTGTGGCTGCCGGCCGCAGCCACTTCAAGCGCGCGCTTGGCAGTTTGCTGGCCCCGGACGTCATGAAAGTCGACGGTGAACTGCTCGAGCTTTCCGAGGAGTTCCTGGGTGACGACGGTGTAAGGCTCGCGCTGGATGACGCCCACAAGCGAGGTGTTGAGCAGATCGAGCACGTCGAGGAGCGAGGAGACGGGATAGACGTTGACGCCCTCGACGACCGCGGCTTCGGCGGCGTTGGCGGCGGGCAGGATCAGATTGGCAATTCCCTTTTCGCGGGCCAGGATGGCGACGGGCAACATGCCGGGGATGGGGCGGACGCCGCCGTCGAGGCCGAGCTCGCCGACCATGAGAAAGCGGCTGAGGTCGCTGGTCCGCAGCGCGCCGTAGGCGCCGAGGATGCCGACGGCGATGGGCAGATCGAAGCCGGAGCCTTCTTTCTTGATGTCGGCGGGGGCGAGGTTGATGGTGATGAAGGTGGGCGGAATGGTGTAGCCGGAGTTCTTGATGGCGGCACGGACGCGATCGCGGCTCTCGCGGACCGCGGCGTCGGGCAGGCCGACGGTGTGAAAGTGATCTTCGTTTGAAACCACGCCGCTGTAATCGACTTCGACATCGATGAGGTTGGCGTCGATTCCGTATACGGCCGCACTGAGGGCTTTGAAGAGCATGGCGGAGGGCTGAACCGCGAGTGTAGCAGAAGAAAGGGGACAGTAGTCTGTGATCTGCGAACAGCGGTTAGGCGCGCCGAAACCTGGCTGCGGCTCCTGCCTTAATTGCCTTGTCCATCTGTTTGAGCGAAACCGGCCGCACGAGCCTTGGAACGCTGCCCTTCAGGCGCTGGGTTGGAATCCGCGGCAGAATGATCACGCCGTCGGGATGGAAGAAGAACTTGATCCGATCGCCGGGCCCGATCTGCAATCGTTCACGAACAACTTTAGGAATCGTTGCCTGGCACTTGCTGCTAAGTTTGGCTTCCATCGGCGGTCATCTCTCTCTACGTTTTAGCAGAAGTGAAGGATGTTTGGCGGGCGATCACCGGTACGCGGTGCGTCTCCACGCTGTGACCTGCGGCACGCCGCTGGCGTGGGTTGCCGTTGCGTGTAGCGAAGTTCAAGGTTTGCAAAGCGTAGTTTCCGAATGGCCGGTAACTCCCCCGAATGGCCCGAGACTAGCAGTAGATCGCTCCGTACGGCGTGAATCGCGCATTCTTGAATGACGCACGAAGGTCTCCTATTCTTGCTGCCTGATAAGGTGGATTTGCATCGCGACGCAGTCAGAGGAGGGCGCGAGGCATCAGATCAGCGTTCTGTTATCGATCAGGTTTACTCAATGAGGAGTTGTCCGTTTCACGGGCCGGCAATGATCGATATTTGCGGTCCTGTTCTCAATGTACTTGAACATTTTGCTGTCCCATTGATAGGTCTCGCACGAAGAAGGCGGAATTCCTACCCACCAGTTCTCAACGTCTCCCAAGTTGTCGGGGCGCATTGATGTATGGATTTC
>JBEKWT010000396.1:0-3163 GCA_049512795.1 Occallatibacter sp. | reverse complement strand
GCCGTCGACTCCGGCTATTCGCTGCTCATCATCTCTGACCGCGGCGTCGATCCAACTTACGCGCCCATCCCCAGCCTGCTCGCCATGGCCGCGGTTCACAACCGACTGGTCCGCGAAGAAAAGCGCACTCAGGTTGCGCTCATCATCGAGAGCGGCGAGCCGCGCGAGGTCATGCACTTCGCCCTGCTCATCGGGTACGGCGCCAGCGCCATCAACCCCTACCTCGCCATCGAGACCATTCACGACCTCAAGCGCCGCGGCCTGCTGCCTGAAAAACTCTCCGCCGAATACGCCGAGAAGAATTTCATCAAGGCCATCAACAAAGGCCTGCTCAAGACCTTCTCCAAGATGGGCATCAGCACGCTGCAAAGCTATCGCGGCGCGCAGGTCTTTGAGGCCGTCGGCCTCAACCGCTCCCTCATTGAGGATTATTTCCCCGGCACCGCCTCGCGCATTGAAGGCGTCGGCCTCGACGTGCTCGCTCGCGAAGCGCAGTTGAAACACGAATACGCCTTCCAGCCGCTCACCGACTCCGAGACCGATCTTGCCGTCGGCGGCCAGTACCAATATCGCGAGGGCGGCGAATACCACCTGCTCAATCCGCTCACCATCAGCAAGGTGCAGCACGCGGTCCGCAACAACAACCCGGCTACTTTCCAGGAATTCACCGATCTCATCGACGGGCAGAACCGCACCCTCTGCACGCTGCGCGGTCTGCTCAAGCTCAAATACGCCGACGAGCCGATTCCGCTCGAAGAGGTCGAGCCGGCAAAGGAAATCGTCAAGCGCTTCACGACCGGCGCCATGAGCTTCGGATCGATTTCGAAGGAGGCGCACGAAACTCTCGCCATTGCCATGAACCGCCTCGGCGGAATGTCGAACACCGGCGAGGGAGGCGAGGACGAAGCCCGCTTCACTCCCGACGCCAACGGCGATTCGCGCCGCAGCGCTGTCAAGCAGGTCGCCAGCGGCCGCTTCGGCGTCACCACCAACTACCTGGTCAACGCCACCGAGCTGCAAATCAAAATGGCGCAGGGCGCGAAGCCCGGCGAGGGCGGCCAGCTTCCCGGCCACAAAGTTGACAGCGAAATCGCGCGCATCCGCCATTCAATCCCCGGCGTCGGCCTCATCTCGCCTCCGCCGCATCACGACATTTATTCGATCGAGGATCTCGCGCAGCTGATCTACGACCTCAAGAACGTCAATCCGCAGGCGCGCATCGCCGTCAAGCTCGTCTCTGAAGTTGGCGTCGGCACCGTCGCTGCAGGCGTCTCCAAGGCTCACGCCGACGTCGTGCTCATCTCCGGCGACACCGGCGGCACCGGCGCTTCGCCGCTCAGCTCCATCAAGCACGCCGGCCTGCCCTGGGAACTCGGTCTCGCCGAAACGCAGCAGGTTCTGCTCTTGAATGATTTGCGCAGCCGCATCCGCGTGCAGACCGACGGCAAACTCCAGACCGGCCGCGACGTGGTCATCGCTGCGCTGCTTGGCGCGGAAGAATTTGGCTTTGCTACAATGCCCCTTATTTCAATGGGTTGCATTATGATGCGCAAGTGTCACTTGAATACTTGCGCAGTCGGTATCGCCACCCAGGACCCCGTCCTTCGCGAGCGCTTCACCGGCACGCCGGAGCACGTCATCAACTTCTTCTTCTTTATCGCCGAGCAGATGCGCCAGCACATGTCCAAACTCGGCTTCCGCACCGTCGACGAAATGGTCGGCCGCGTGGAAAAAATCGAGACGCACATCGAAGACGCCCATTGGAAAGCGAAGGGCATCGACCTCTCGTCGATCCTCCACGCGCCGCCGCTTCCCTCGCGCGTTGCGCGCCGCCGCACCACCTGCCAGGATCACGGCCTCGGCCCCGCACTCGACCACGCGCTCATCGCCAAGGCCAAGCCCGCGCTCGAATCGCAAACGCCCGTCACCGCCAGCTTTGCCATTCGCAACGTGCACCGCACCGTCGGCGCAATGTTGGGCGGAGAAATCGCGCGCCGTTTCGGGTCGGCAGGTTTGCCGGACGGCACCATCCACTACAAATTCCGCGGCTCGGCCGGCCAAAGTTTTGGCGCATTCGTTCCGCAGGGCGTCACGCTCGAGCTTGAGGGCGACGCCAACGACTACCTCGGCAAAGGACTCTCCGGCGGCCGCATCGTCGCCTATCCTCCCAAGACTTCCAGCTTCCTGCCTGAGGAAAGCATTCTCGTCGGCAACGTCGTTCTCTACGGCGCAACCAGCGGCGAAGTCTTCCTCAACGGCATCGGCGGCGAGCGTTTCGCCGTCCGCAACTCCGGCGCAACAGCGGTCGTTGAAGGCGTTGGCGACCATGGCTGCGAATACATGACCAACGGCCTTGTCATCGTCCTCGGCGCGACTGGCCGCAATTTCGCGGCGGGCATGAGCGGCGGCATCGCTTACGTCTACGACGATCAGGGCGACTTCGCCACGCGCCGCTGCAACCAGGCCAGTGTGGATTTGGAGCCACTGGTCAACTCCGAAGACATCGACAAAATCCGCGCCCTGCTCGGGCGCCATCGCGATCTCACCGGCAGCCCGCGTGCCGCATGGGTTCTCGAGCACTGGGCCGATGCGCAGCCGCTCTTCACCAAAGTCTTCCCGCACGAGTACAAGCGCGTCCTCGGCGTCGAGCGCGCGCAAGCTGTCTACACTTCCCCGCTCGCCGCGCTCCCACTGGTCGCCGCAGCCCCGGCCGAGGTGCAGCATGGGTAAGGTGACCGGCTTTTTAGAAATCAATCGGGAACAACCCACGCGCCGCAAGGCCGACGAGCGCATTCGCGACTGGTTTGAAATCTACGAGCCGTTCCCTGAAGAAAAGCAGCGCGAGCAGGGCGCTCGCTGCATGGACTGCGGTGTGCCCTTTTGCCACACCGGCTGCCCGGTCAACAATCTCATTCCCGACTGGAACGATCTCGTGTACGGCAACCGCTGGGAAGCTGCCATTCGCCGTCTCCACTCGACCAACAACTTTCCCGAGTTCACGGGCCGCATCTGCCCCGCTCCGTGCGAGGCTGCGTGCGTGCTCGGCATCAATCAGCCGCCGGTTTCCATCAAGCTCATCGAGCGCTCCATCGTCGAGCGCGCCTGGGACGAGGGCTGGATTCATCCCGAGCCGCCCGAGCAGGCCACAGGCAAGCGTGTTGCG
>JBEKWT010000395.1:0-3185 GCA_049512795.1 Occallatibacter sp. | reverse complement strand
CGTCGCGAGCAGCGGGACACGAAAGACGCTGCCCGCCGACGCGCGCACCGCTTTCGCATTCCACGCGCTCACGGTTCCCGGTAAACTCACCACGCCCGTCGCGCCGAACGCCTCCGCCGAGCGCAGAATCGTCCCGAGATTTCCCGGATCCTGAATGCCGGCCAGCACGACAATCAGCGCTTCCTTTTGGTTTTGGTTGAGAACATCCGACCAAGACCAATTAGGCGGCTCAACAAGCGCGGCAATCGACTGCGGCGTTTCGGTTGCCAGCGCCTGGTCGAGCAGCTTCTTTGGCAGTTCGAGAACCTCCACGTCCCGCTTCACATGGAGCTTGTCCAGCAGCCGATCAGATCCTCGATCGGGGCCCTGCGCGACAAAGATCGTTTTTACGCGCAAACCTGCGCGCAGCGCCTCTTCGAGCAGCTTCGGCCCCTCGATGCCCACCAGGCCGCCGGCGCCGCCCTCGAGCGCTTGAGCCCCGCGTCCCGGCGCAGCTAGCGCCTTGCGCAACTCCTTCAAACGCGCGTTGTCTTTGCTTTCGATTAGGCGGACCGGCATCGATCGCCACCCTCTGACTGCTCAAGCCGATTCTAAGATCAGCTACTAGCCTCTAGATACTACAGCGTGTTTCAAAGGCGGTTGTGCAGATTCCAGTTGTCGTCCCTCAGGGGCTAACGCCCAAATTCATTCTTCGACGTTTTCGGCACGACTGAAGTCGTGCCCTGACACTTCGTGCCCTTCCGAAGCGGTTTTTCCGCGAGCTATAAAGCCGTGCACTTGTTACAAAACTGATTTTGTGAAACAAGCTCCTGCTTCCGGCTCCTCGTGCCGTTCGGGTCGGCGATTCATGAGTTCGCACTTTTCGACGGGAAATGCAAACCAAACTGCCAAAATAACTGCGTTGCAGCCAGTATTCAGAGGCCGGAAACTGGTTGAGCAACTTGCACCGCGGCTAGTGCTGTGATAGCTTCCGAATTTGTAGACTCTCCTTCTATTCGGGAACCGAGGTAGGCTCCTTGTCCGCGGAGATATTGCGCGTCCATCCCGATGA
This sequence comes from Occallatibacter sp., assembly GCA_049512795.1. GTDB lineage: Bacteria > Acidobacteriota > Terriglobia > Terriglobales > Acidobacteriaceae > Telmatobacter. The sequence continues at coordinate 2,134 of JBEKWT010000395.1, read as the reverse complement.
ACCCCAACCGGACCGGATCGATTACATCGTCTCCTGCCTGCGCAAAGGGGGTGTCATCGCTCTGCCCACTGACACCTTCTACGGCCTGGCCGTGGACCCGGTGAACCTTGCCGCTGTCGAGCAGATCTACCAGATCAAGACCCGCCAGAAGCATAAACCGTTGTCGCTGCTGATCTCCGGCTTGTCCCAGGCCTACGAACTGGCGCGCGACACCGATCCACAGCTCGACAAGCTCGCGGACCGTTTCTGGCCTGGACCGTTGACCATTATCGTTCGCGCCGGAACCAAGCTGCCGCTGCGCTCCACTGCCAACACGGGCAACGTTGCTTTGCGGGTGCCCGATGCCGCTATTCCCCGCGCTGTGGTGGAGCGTTTCGGGCTGCCCATCACCGCAACTTCGGCCAACCTGCAAGGCGCTTCGGAGTGCACCAACGCCGGCTGTGTCCGCGACCAGATCGGCGAGCGCATTCCGCTCATCGTCGACGGCGGGCCGACCGGTCGCGCGCAGCCTACCACCATCGTCGATCTCACCCTCGGCGAGGGGCGCTGGGAAGTTCTGCGCGAAGGCGCTATCCCAACGCACGAAATCGTTATGACCCTGCAGCGGTAGAAACAGGGAACAAGGGAGCAAGGGACTCGGGACTTCGGGACTAAGGGACTCGGGACTAAGGGATTAAGCGACTGAGGGACTCGGGGAACATGTGAGCGAGTAACAAAGGGGAGCGAAAGACCGAGGAGCCTTTGGGGCTGAGTAAGATGGAGATCATGGGGCGCGAAGCCAAGACGAAGCGCCGCAACTGGGTCCTCCGCATTGCGGTTTTTTTTGTCCTCTGCCTGCTGGTGGCAGCTTTGGGGTGGTGCCGCTGGGTCTATCTGCAGATTGAGATCTACGCGAATCAGGATCAGGCTGCGCCCGCCGACGCCATCGGTGTTCTTGGCGCGGCAGAGTACGATGGCCGCCCTTCGCCCGTGTACCGGGCGCGGCTCGACCACGCGCTCGAGCTTTACCATCGCGGCATTGCCCCGCTCATCATCACCCTCGGCGGTCCCGGCGGCGATCAGTTTACAGAGGGCTTTGTGGGCGAGGAATATCTGATCAGCAAAGGCGTTCCCGAGCAGGCCATCATTGCTGAAACCGAAAGCCGCAACACCGAGGAGTCGGCCCTCCGCATTGCCGTGATCGCCCGCGCCAACGGGCTGCACCGGCTGGTGGTCGTCAGCGACGACACGCACATGTTCCGCATTCACGCCATCTGCGCCGCCGAAGGTCTTGACGTGCTCACTTCGCCGCGCCCCCGTCCGGCCGTCGAAGACAGAACGCTCGAGGCCGAGCGGATTGCCCACGAGATTCTCAGCTACACCTTCTGGCGGCTCCATCTGCATTGAGGCAGCGGAGCTGGAAAGGCAGCGAGTCAGCGAGTCAGCACGTCAGCGAGACAGCAAGTCAGCGAGACAGCAAGTCAGCGAGTCAGCAGGTTAGCGAGTCGGCAGAACAGCGAGTCAGCAAGTCAGCAGGTTGGCGAGTCAGCAAATCGAAGAACTGGCGGGCGAGAGCCAATGGGATTTTCTACCCGACTCCCGGACGAGGCAGGTACGCAAGCAACAAGAGCGCAAACGCCGACGCGCTCGCTGTCGACAGAAAGTTCACCCCATCGTTGTTGAGCCAGCCTATTTTCTCGAGCGTCGCACCCAGCAGGCTGTCGAAGAAAAGTCCGAAGATCGCGCCGGCGCAGCTAAGCTTGAAGAGAGTCCAATCGCCGCGTAGAGCCCAACTTCCCGCGCCTGCGACGATGGCCGCTGCGACCAACCCGGCGAGGGTGCCGGCCACGCTCACTGCGCCGTCCGTGCCGGGCTCGACAGCCCGCAATGTCGTGATCATCCGCGGGCGGCCGCTCAGCACCTGCCCGATCTCCGACGAAACCGTGTCTGCCGCGGCCTCAGCCAGCGCCGCCAAGGGCATTGCCAGCAAAAGAGCTCCCGCGTGGGCTGGGCGTGGAAGCCAGCGGCTGTCGAGCAACCACACGATCACCGGATCGCTCGAAACCAGCGCCGCTATGCCCAGGTTCGCCGCAACCTGCGAGGCGGATCGTCCACGGCGCTCCTCTGCCGTGCCCAGAGCGGAACCAGAGTTACT
>JBEKWT010000394.1:0-3495 GCA_049512795.1 Occallatibacter sp. | reverse complement strand
GTGTGGCAATCGCTGCAGACCGGAGCGTTGAGATTGCCGCCGGCGACGGCTTTGCCATGCACGCCCTGCTCGTAGTCCGCTTCGATCTTGGCGTGGCACGTTCCGCAGGTTTTGGGAACGTTGGATTTGTAGGTCGGGCTCTGCGGGTTGGTGTGGCTGAGAATGTTGTGCGAGCCATGGCAGCTTTGGCAGTTGGCCGCGACGAGCAGGCCCTCTTTGCTGAGCGCGAAGCCGTGAATCGAATCCATGTAGAGCGGGTAGACGTTGGGCAGGCCGTGCTTCTTCGCGAGATCAGGGCTTCCGTGGCAGGTGCCGCAGGTCTTGGGAACGTTGAGCGGATAGACGTTGGAGCGCGGGTCGTCCTTGGGAAAGATATAGTGTGCGACGCCATGGCAACTGGTGCAGGGATGGTCGGACGCGTTGGCGTGAACGCTGCCTGAGACGCTCGAGGCCTGATCGGCGTGGCAGGTCTTGCAGTCGACGGGCGCGATTTTTTCGGGGTGCGGATAGTCTTTGATGTCGGCGTGGCAACTGGTGCACTGCAGGCTGCCGTGAATGCTTGAGCTGAATTTCTGGCCGTCGACGGCGATGCTGTGGCCGGCGCTGTCGGTCATGGTGGCATCGCCGTGGCAGGCAAGACAGTCAGCCTGCGCGCGAAGAGCGATAGGCGCGAATGCGATGGCGAAAACGGCAACGCAGACAGCGAAGATTCTGTTGCGAATTCTCGATCGTGCTCGTTTCCGTGCGGCGCAGTTCATCCTGCCGTCTTCTTTCCCCAGGCAAAAGAGGATTCACCGCGACTTTACCTGGTCTTGTTCACAGACAAGTCCGCTACGGCAAGGAGTGGAACTGCTCTGGCCGCAGAGGCCACACTTCAGAGATGCGCTTTTGAGGGCGATGCTGGCAGTGATAGGTGTCACAGGCGAGGCGATACAGATCACAAATTGAAAAAATCTGAATTCAAGCAGGCCAAGGGCCTTCCGATCCTGGCAGACCGAAGAGTTTTTCGCCCAGGTCCACCTACGCCGCCAACACCTCAACGCGCGCGCCCTTTTCCCGCCGCTTCCCGATAACAATCTTCACGCCGCATCCGAGCCGCACCAGGCACTCCATCATCTTCATCTCACTCACGCCGCGAAACTGCCCGCGCAGCATCCTGGAGAGCTTGGGCTGTGTTAATCCAAGCACTTTAGCCGCTTTCTGCTGGCTCCATCCATGTTCACGCAGAATCTCTGCGATCTTTATCGCCAGTTGGGCCTTCAGCAACATCTTGTCTGCGTCGGGAAAGCCGAGCTCTTCGTAGGCGCTTTTGACCGCTTTCGCATTCCTCATCCCTTCACCTCCTTGACCCGAGCTTCGGCATCTTTCAGCCGCGCTCGAATCAGATCCATCTCGCGCTTGGGCGTCTCGATACCGTGTTTTGACTTCTTTTGAAAGCAGTGCAGAACATAAACCGCGTGAGCAAATCGCACTGTATACACAGCCCGGTAAGTGTTTCCGCGCCTGTCTTCGACAATTTCCACGACCCCCGCCGAACCAAACCCCTTGAGCGGCTTCGCCGATAGGTGGAGCGAGCCGATCTGCGCGAGGTAAAGCGCATATCCGAAAACCTCCTGTACCTCGTCCGGCATAGCCAGCAGGTCCCGCTTCGCCGATCCGATCCACTGCAGTGGCTTAAGAATTTCCAGCACTCGTTCATTATACCCAGTTGGGCATAATTGGCCAGGTAAAACCTCCGTAAGTCCTCGCCGGGGTGATGTGGGTCACATGCCTCGGTATGTGCAGTCGAGGACAATAGTGGCGCTGAAGCTGTTCCACGATTGCTGTACGCCGACGTGACGGCCGCTGAGCGACATTCTCATCGAGAAAAGCCGTCTTGAACAGGAAAAGTCCGTCTTGTACGAATTTGAGAATGCCATTCAAATCGTGAAACTGCTTTGCTTGAGGTGCAACACGATGGCTACAGTTGCGGGCACAGTTGCGGTTGCAGAAACGAAGACAATGCTGACGCTTCCCGGGGATGCGGTGCGGCAGATTCAATGGCGGTTTGGCGATCGATTCGATCTGCAGATGCTGGTTCAATCGGCGCGCGGCGTGGCGCGGGGAACAGTGGCGCGCATGGTGGCTGCCGGTGAGCGCAACACGCACGAGTGGACTGCGGCGAAGGACGAGATGATGGACGCCTTTGACCGCGCGGGAATCACCGCGGCGTTTATGGAGCCAGAGGAAGGCGGATTCATCGTCGGGCCGAAGAACCTTGCCCTGGGACTGGCGGCTTTCGAACTGGCGTGGGTGGACGGCGGCGCGGCGACGGCAAGCCTGGCTGGGTTTCTGGCGCTTTCGCCGATTCACGAACGCGGCACAGCGGAGCAGGTGAGCCGCTACAAAAAGCTGGCGGCTCCGGCGCAGGCTGGCCTGGAGCCAGATGTTGCCCGCAAGCCGTGGCGCGGAGCCTTCGCGCTCACCGAGCCGATTCCGTATGTGGGCGTCGACACGGGAATGTTGAACGGCAAGGTGCGCGTGACGGAGTGGAAAGACGGCGAGGAGCCGTGGCTGCAGGTGGACAAGCGCGGGCGGTTCATCACGGGAATTGCGTTTGCAAATTTTGTGACGGCGGCCGTCAACTCCGACGACGAGCGCATCAAGGGCAGCTGCGTGGTGATTCTGGAAGAGACCGACAAGGGAACGTTCGACCGCGGCACGGCGACGAAGAAGCTGGTGCACCAGCTTTCGTCGACGGGCGACCCGGTCTTCAATCTGAAAGTGCCGGCGAGCCGCATTGTGGGCGGATACACGGTGAAGGACGGCGTGATCGTGCCGAACTTCAACCACAGCGAGATTATCGACGCGGTGTTCCGGCGGACGCGCGTTCCGGTTGGGTTGATGACAGCGGCCAAGCTGCTGTCTGCTGCGGAGCCGGTGATTCGCTACCAGCGGCAGCGCTTCCGCGGAGCCGAGGGAGCGAAGCCGGGATCGGTGCGCTACGAGCAGGGAATTCAGCAGCGGGAAGACGCGCTGCACCGCCTGGTAGACGTGTGGGCGACAGGCGAGGCGGCGGCCTCGATGGCGGCTGTTCGACGAACTGGATCCGCTGGAGAAGCAAAAGACAGCGATGCTGAAAGAGCGCGGCATCAGTGGCGGGCGCGCGGAGATGAAGGCGCTGAAAGAGAGCGAAGAACGCGCGATCGAGCTGTTGAAGCTGAAGGGCAACAGTGCGCGGCGAGCGGAGCTCGAAGCCGATCCACTGGTGCAGTATGTGTTGAAGGACGCTGAAGCAAACGTGCTGTGCCCGGCGACGAAGCTATGGAACACCGGTCACGGCGCAAACATGATGCGCGAGGCCGTGAGCCTGATGGGCGGTTACGGCATCACCGAAGATTGTCCGGGCTTCCTTGCCAACAAGTGGATGGATGCGCAATTGGAGGCGACGTACGAAGGTCCTGAAGCAGTGCAGCGGCGTCAACTAACCGTCACGATGACGAGCGAGGTCTTCCT
>JBEKWT010000393.1:0-3215 GCA_049512795.1 Occallatibacter sp. | reverse complement strand
TTCGGGGTACTATCCAGGCGATTCTGTAAACATTCTGTAAACTTCGACGGCGTGAATGCCGTCTACCTGTTATCGGGTGGTTGTTCGAGTTCAGTTCCGGATCCTAGGTCGTTTGGCCCCCGGCCGGAGCTTCCATCAGATTCTGGAGTTGCCCGTGAGACCCATGAAGCTGCTACACATCTTTCCGGTTGTCTTGATTCTTGCGGGCGCCGCTTTGGTATTCGAGCGCCCTGCATATGCTTACGCCGATCCAGGCACGGGCCTGCTCGCAGTTCAGGCAGCTGGATCTGCGCTGGTGGCCACCGGCTGGTATTTGCGCCGAAAGATCTATTCCCTGTTCCGCTCGGACGACTTACCCAGGACCGACACCGATGAACGGTCTGCCATTGCGCAAGGCGAGGACTCACCAAATCCGTGAATGGGACCCCGGACTTTTCTCGCCAGAATTCGGGTTCCCCGTCCCGAGACAAAGAATTGGAATTGACCTTCCGCGATCCAGCCGGTGAACTCCGGCTTGTCGCTGGCTGCGCCTTGCGGCGGATTCGCCCCTCCGCGGCGGAAGAAACGCGAGCATTTCTCGCTTCTCCATTGTGTAAGGCTCTCGAGCAAAGCGGTGATCTGATTCCCAGCCGGATCGTCGAACCCGGCTCCCATCCGTCGATCGCATCCGGCGAATTGTGGCTCGAACATCCACGCATCGACCCCATCAGCTATCCATGGGAGTGGACCATCGCTCAGTGGCAGGCCGCCGCCGAACTCACGCTGCGCATCGCCAGCCAGGCTATCGACGCTGGGTGGACTCTGAAGGACGCGACGCCACTCAACATTCTCTTTCGAGGTCCGCAACCCATTCTCGTGGATGTTTTATCCTTCGAGCGCCGCGATCCGCACTCGACCGTTTGGCTGGCCTACGGCCAATTCGTGCGCACATTCCTTCTACCGCTTGTAGCCGCCAGGCATTTGAACTGGCCGCTCCGCGCAACTCTCTTTGAGCGCGACGGCTATGAGCCGCGCCAAATCTATGAAGCCCTGCCCCGATGGCGCCGGCTGAACCCATATCTGCTCGATGTAGTTACCTTGGCCGCACTTTTCGAGCGACCGGGCCCTGGGCGTGCCGGCTCCAGGCAGACCCCTTCAACAAAGGACCGATCTCTCGCAACACACCTCCTCAAAAAGCGCATTGCGCGCCTCGGCAGGCAGATTCGCCATGCAGCCGGCCAGCGGAGTCACAGTCAATGGAGCCGATACGAACAATCCGCCCGCCACTATCAGCCTGCCGATGTTGAAGAAAAACAGCGATTCGTCAAGAGCATGTTCGCGCGATGTCGGCCCGAACACGTCCTTGATATTGGCGCTAATACGGGGACTTATTCGCTGCTGGCTGCTGACGCCGGAGCCAAAGTCGTAGCCCTCGACAGCGACTCCGCCGCTCTTGAGGAGTTGTGGCGAACCGCAGCTAAGCAGAACAAACCGATCACGGTTCTGGTCTCAAACATTGCTCGTCCCACGCCCGCGGCAGGATGGTGCAATCGCGAACACTTTTCTCTGCTCGACCGCCTCACTGGCGGATTCGACCTGGTTCTCATGCTTGCGGTCATCCATCACCTGATCCTTCGCGATCAGTTGCCGCTCGCGCACATCGCAGGTCTTTGCGCCGGCCTGACGCGGCGCTGGCTGCTGCTGGAGTGGGTCCCGCCGACCGACCCCATGTTTCAGGAGTGGCTACGCGGTCGTGACGATCTCTACGGTCATTTGACCGAGGACGATTTGACGCATGCATTTGCGCCGCACTTTGCCGTCGTCGATCGCGCCAGACTGGGCAACGGGCGCGTTCTCCTGCTCTTCGATAGAATTTGATCCGACAGCATAGCTGGCATCGCTGATCTTCAGCGCCAGGGGAGAAGCACGGCATGATCAAACGGTTTGCCCAGGCGTGGGGATTTGCCGCCATTCTCCTTTTGCCGGGCTATGTTGACCTTACTTCTACGCTGGGCGATGAGCGCATGCGCATTCCCTGGCCGCTGACCAGCCTGGTTCTGGCGCAGCTTGTCGATCTTGCGATTGTGGGCCTGGTTTTCGCAGGCTTGCTGACGGTTCTCCGTGGCCTGAAGGTTTGGCCGCGAATCCGGTGGTTCGTCCTCGCCTTCCTTCCCATCTACCTGCTTGTCTGTAATCTCAGAATTTTTCCGTTTCGAGTTCCGTACACCGGCGTTGCGATCGTCGCTGTCGCTTGGATCGTTCTTCTCGCGTTTCTGATCTTCCGCGCACCCAACATTGCGTCAAAACTCTATGGCCTTGGTAGCGCCGTGCTCACCGGCGCCGTAGTGTTTGCGGTCGTCATGACCGCTCAACTCGTAAGCGCCGCCTTCTGGCGTCCCGGCATTCAGGCGTTTGCAGGCTCCATCCCCGCCCAGCCCGCCGCCAAACCGCGCCTGGTTTGGATAATCTTCGACGAGTTGGCGTATAAGCCGGTATTCGAAGCTCGTGATCCCTCACTCAATCTTCCAAACTTCGATCGGCTGCGCCTGCAAAGTACGCTGTACACCAACGTCACGCCGATTGGCTACCACACCAACCTGGTTGTGCCGAGTTTGCTCCTGGGCCGCGTCGTAACAGGCTCTACCTTTAGCGCAAAAAATCAATTCATCATTCGCACCGCTGACGATCCTCATTGGGAACCTTTTGACTCGGCCGCATCGTTGTTCGGCATGGCCAGGCAGCGCGGTTTATCGACTTCGATCGTCGGTTGGTACCTGGCTTACTGCCCGATCTTTGTGGGCACGGCCACCGAGTGCTATTGGAGCAACGACGACACTGAAGACGGCGCCCCTCCGTCAATCAATGCCAGTCTCGCTGCTGATGTCTGGTTCCCCCTCCGCATCGTGGCCGAACAACTCATTGCGCCTCGCGTGGCAATAGCCGATGTTGCCCACTGGGAATCACTAAGCCACGTGGCGACCGTGAAGGACATGAGCCAGCACGCTCTCACCGCGCTCACCAACAGCCACGCCGACATCATCTACCTGCACCTGCCCGTACCCCATCCGCCCGCTTTTTGGGATCGCCGCTCGCATAACTATGGCGTGGGCGGATCCTATCTCGATTCGCTGGATTATTCCGATCGCTTCCTCGGGCAGATACTCGACGTCCTTGAAGCGCAGCCACGCTGGCCGGAAACGACCCTGATCATCCAGGGAGATCACTCCTGGCGCACC
>JBEKWT010000392.1:0-3217 GCA_049512795.1 Occallatibacter sp. | reverse complement strand
GCCCTGACCTTCACGACCGGAGGCGACGTCTCATTCAGTCCGCGGCGGTGGCTGCGGCTTCCGCGCTCTTCGCCTGGCGTTTTGCCCCCGGCGCGGGAATCGCCTCCAAATCCGTCTTCCCCTCCGCGAGCTGCATAAGAAATTCCTGCGCCGAAAACGGCGCCGCGTCCTTCATCAGCTTGCTCGCGCGCACATAAGCCCCATCGGGCTGTTGCAGCCGAGCCTTCACCGTGTCGGCCATGTATGCCGGCAGAATTTCGCCGTGAATGCGCGCCAGGGCCGCGGGATCGCGGACCGGAAACACCACTTCACAGCGCTCGAACAAATTGCGCGGCATCCAATCGGCCGAGCCAATGTAAATCTCGTCGCTGCCGCCGTTGGCAAAATGAAAGATGCGCGAGTGCTCCAGGAATCGCCCCACAATTGACCGCACGCGAATCTTGTCCGACAGTCCTTTCACGCCCGGCCGCAGAATGCATAGCCCGCGAATGATCAGGTCGATCTCCACGCCGGCTTGCGATGCCTGGTAGAGCGCCTGAATGATCGACGGTTCCAGCAGCGCATTCATCTTGGCCACGATGTGCGCCGGGCGCCCGGCCTGCGCGTGTTCCTGCTCGCGGCGGATCAGCCGCAGAAAACTCTCCGCCATCGTCAGCGGCGCCACCAGCAGCGGGCTGTAGTCGTCCACCTCGGCGTGTGCGGTCAGGTAGTTGAACACCATGTGCACGCGCTCGCCAATCTGCGGATCGCTGGTCAGCAGGCTCAGGTCGGTGTAGAACCGCGCCGTGTCCGGGTTATAGTTGCCCGTGCCCAGGTGGCAATAGCGGCGGGTCACCCCGTCCTCGTCGTGGCGCACCAGCATTGCCAGCTTGCAGTGCGTCTTCAGGCCCACCACGCCGTGAAACACCTGCACGCCCGCATCCTCCATGCTGCGCGCCCAACGGATGTTCGAAGCCTCGTCGAAGCGCGCCATCAGCTCCACCACCACCGTCGCTTCCTTGCTTGCGCCGGCCTCGGTCAGCGCCTGAAACATCGGCGAATCATGGCTGGTGCGGTAGAGCGTCTGCTTCATCGTCATCACCGCCGGGTCCTGCGCGCCCTGCTGGATGAAGTCGACCACGGGGTCGTAAGCATCGTAAGGGTGGTGCAGCAGAATGTCGCGATGGCGCAACTCGTCGAAGATTCCCGTTGACTTGCGGCTCAACACGAGTGCCTTCGGCGTGAAAGGCTGAAACTTCAGGTCCGGCCGCTGCACGTCGCCGTAGAAGAACATCAGGCGCGAAAGATTCACGGGGCCTTCGCAGCGAAAAACCTGGTCCTCCTCGAGCTCGAAGTTCACGCGCAGCCGCTCCACGATCTCGGGATCGGCGCTGCTTTCGATCTCCAGCCGTACCGCGTCGCCCTTGCGGCGGTTGTGCAATTCCACGCGAATCGTCTCCAGCAGCGACCGCGCCTCTTCTTCCTCGAAATAGAGATTCGAATTGCGCGTCACGCGGAACGATGCCGAGGCGAGCACTTCGTACCCGCGGTACATGCCGCCCAGATGCTGCTCGATCAGGTCCTGCAGCAGCAGATAATCGTAGTGGCCGTGGTCGCCGGGCAACCGCACAAAGCGTGCCAGCGCGCGCGGCACCGTCACCACCCCCAGCACCTGAGGCCCGGAGCTGCGCCGCTTCGCCCGCAACAGCAATGCCAGGCAGAGAGCCTTGTTCAGCACGCGCGGAAACGGATGCGCAGGGTCGATCGAGATCGGCGTCAGCAGCGGGTCGACCTCGCGCTGAAAGTATCCGCGCGCAAACTCGCGGGCGTGTTCGCCGAGCTCGTCCCACCCCAGCAGCCGAATCCCCTGTTTGCGCAGCTCCGGCAGCAGTTGCTTGTTCCAGCAGTGGTATTGTGCGGCCACAAAGCTGTGTATCTCGGCAGTTAGAACCTTCAACGACTCGTCAGGCCGCTGCCCATCGAAACCGGGCTCGCGATAGCCGTCTTCAATGCGCTGCATCAGTCCGGCTTGGCGCACCTCGACGTATTCGTCCAGATTCGATCCCGTGATGGCCAGGAACTTCACTCGCTCTACGAGCGGGTTCGCCGGGTCTTCGGCTTCCTCGAGGACACGCCGATTGAACTGCATCCACGAGTAGTCCCGCCCGTTGAAAAGCTTGATTTTTTTGGTATTTCTGGCCATTTTCCGGTCCAATTCGCTGTGTTGGCAGTCTACAGCTTTCTGCCACGCCGCGACAGCCCACCCAAGTCTCGTGGCCTGCAACTTCTCCCCGTGACTGTCTTTTGCTAGGTTCAATCTCGAGCACCATCGGGGAAGGGGATCCCGAGTGCCACACGAACCCCACATTGCCATCCATACAGGATGCCGCCCTTCCGCGACGTTAAACCTGGAAGAAAAGCACTGCGAGGAAACAGGCGGGCACGGCAGCGAGAAGAGCCGCCTTTCGAGTTACAGCAGCCGCCGCCCCCGCATTCGATACACTAGATTTAAGAACCGCCCCGCGCTTTCGACGCATCCATTTGTAGGATGGCCATTTTGGGGCGGCGGCGTTTGCCGTTCTTGGGCCCGGTGCCGAGCCCGTTCATGAGCAAGGTTCAAATTGTCAAAACACTCCAGTGAAAACCCAACCCGTCTTTGTGCCGCGGCTCTCGCCTTGGGCGTTTGCCTTTTTGGCCGCGTCGCGGCCGCGCAGTCGTCTGTCGTACCGCCGCCCACCATGCCCTCGCCGCCAACCGCGGCCGATTTTCAAGGCGGCGTGACCAAGGGCCAGCCCTCCGTGCAGCCCATCGATCTCTCGCTCGATGACGCCATCCAGCGCGGCTTGCAATCGAATTTGGGAATCATTCTCAGCGGCACGCAAACCTCCGGAGCACGCGCCGCGCGCCTCAGCCAGTTGCAATCGCTGCTTCCCGGAATCGACTTCACCGCCAAAGAAGTGGCGTCGCAGGTCGATCTGCCCGCCGAAGGCCTTCGCATTCCGGGCTTCCCCAAGATCATCGGGCCGTTTGGTTATACCGACGTCCGCGCCTCGCTCACTTGGTCGCTGATTGACGTTCAGTCGCTGCGCAACTATCTCGCAGCCCGGCACAACTTTACCGCCGCGCAGTTGTCGGCTCAGGATGCCCGTGACATGGTGGTCCTGACCGTCGGCAACGCGTACCTTCTTGTGCTCGCCGACCAGACCAACGTCAGCAGTGTTCAAGCCCAGGTTGCAAC
>JBEKWT010000391.1:0-3246 GCA_049512795.1 Occallatibacter sp. | reverse complement strand
ATCCACGCTCTTCGAGCGCATCGCCGAGCTGGTCGAAAACAAAATCATCTCCGATATCGACATCGGCCAGGACCGCACCCGCGACGAGAGCGATCGCGACGGCATGAGGTTCGTCATCGGCCTCAAGCGCGGCGCGCAGCCTGAGATCGTCCTCAACCAGCTCTACAAGCACACCCAACTGCAGGAAAGTTTCTCCATGATCTTCCTGGCCGTGGTCAACGGCCAGCCGCGCGAGCTGGGCCTCGCTGAAGCCATCCGCGTCTTCATTGACCACCGCATTGAAGTCGTGCAGCGCCGCACCGTCTACCTGCTGCGCAAGGCGCGCGAGCGCGAGCACATCTTGGAAGGCCTCAAGATCGCGCTCGACAACCTCGACACCGTCATCAAAATCATTCGCGCCTCCGCCTCCCGTGCCGAAGCGCGCGAAAACCTCTACGCCTGGGGCAAGGGCACGGAAATCATCATCACCCTCGATCGCGAGCTGCAGCGTCACGAGGAGCGCGGCCTCACCCTCCGCCAGATCGACGCCATCCTCGAACTCCAGCTCTATCGCCTCACCCAGCTCTCTATCGACGAGCTGCTAAAAGAGCTCAAGGAAATCCGCGAAAAAATCGCCGAATACGAAGAAATCCTCGGCAGCGAGAAAAAGCTGCGCGCCGTCATCGTCAAGGAGCTCGAAGACGTCCGCGACAAGTACGGCGACAAGCGCCGAACCGAAATCGTTGACGAGAGCGCGGAAATCCAGCTTGAAGATCTCATCGCCGACGAGCAGGTTGCCGTCACCGTCTCGCACCAGGGCTACCTCAAGCGCACGCCCATCTCCATCTACCGCCAGCAGCGCCGCGGCGGCACGGGCCGCATGGGCATGAAGACCCGCGAAGAAGACTTCGTCTCGCAGCTCATCGTCAACTCCACGCACGCCTTCCTGCTCTGCTTCACCAACACCGGCCGCGTCTACTGGCTCAAGGTCTACGAAATTCCCGACGTCGGCGCCGCCGGCAAGGGCAAGTCGATGCAAAGCCTGCTCGATCTTCAGTCCGGTGAAAAAGTCTGCGCCATCCTGCCCGTCCGCGATCTCGAAGAGGAAGGCAAATTCATCTTCTTCTCCACGCAAAAGGGCACCGTCAAAAAGACCCCGCTCAAGGATTTCTCCAACGTCATGGCCCGTGGCATCATCGCCATCGGCATCGATTCGGACGACGAGCTGGTAGCCGCGCGCATCACCGATGGCTCGCAGGTCATCTTCATCGCCACCCACCTGGGCATGGGCATCCGCTTTGAAGAGAGCGACGTCCGCTCCATGGGCCGCCCCGCATACGGCGTCCGCGGCATCGCCCTCATCAAGAACGACTACGTCATCGGCACCGTGGTCACGCCCAAGGAGCACGCCCCCGGCGCCTACCGCATTCTCTCCGTCACTGAAAACGGCTTCGGCAAGCGCACCGACGTCGAGGAATACCGCCTGCAAACGCGCGGCGGCAAGGGCGTCAAAAACCTCTCCGTCACCGAGCGCGTCGGCCGCGTCAACTCCATCCAAATGGTCGACGAGACCTCCGAGCTAATGGTCATCAGCCAGTTCGGCAAAATCATCCGCTGCGATACCAAGACGATTCGCTCCGCCGGCCGCGCCACGCAAGGCGTTCGCATCCTAAACCTCGAGCCCGACGACAAAGTCGCCGCCACGGTAATCATCCCGCCCGAAGAGCTAAACGGCAACGGCCACGAAGAACAGCCGACGCTGCTGCAATAGGATGTGCATGGAGATGAGCACCACCAGAACAATCCGCAGAATAACGGACCTCAAGGCGCAACGAATGGAAACCTACCGCTATTGGCAAAGCCGCTCTGCTGCAGAGCGAATGGATGCGATTGAAGAGGTTGTCCGCAGCGTGTACTTCGCCAAGGGGATCGATCTGGACAGTAGGCCCTCAAACAAGACACTGGTCCGCGTCGTACGTCCAAATTGGAAGGCAGCCTGAAACCTGAAAGAGGAGCGGCGCTGCATCATGTTCAAAGATCAGAAGGACATTGTGGTCGGATTCAATTCCCACGGCGTAAAGTATCTTGTCATCGGAGCTCACGCCGTAGGCATTTACACTGAGCCTCGTGGAACAAAGGACCTCGATCTATTCATCAAGTCCGACGAAGCAAACAGCAAGGCGGTTTTTGCGGCGCTCGCGGAGTACGGCGCCCCGCTCGGCAAAATGACTCCCGCCGACTTCAATGACAAGCCATCTTCCATTTTTCAGCTCGGCATAGAACCCAATCGTGTAGACATTTTGCAGGGAATCGCTGGAGTCAAGTTTGATGATGCCTGGAAATCCCGCGAGGAAAGAATTCTCGACAAAGACACGCCTGCGCATGTCATCTCGCGCGAACATTTAATTCAAAACAAGCTCGCCGTGGGACGACATCAGGACCTCGCGGATGTGGAGAAGCTCCGCGAGGCAGCTTCCATAAGCAAAGATCGCCGCAAACCGAAGTCGAAAAGCCGCCGCAAGCGATAACGGGTCCGGCAATCAACGTATCGTACTCGCCGATCCGCTTGCCCTGCCGCTCAAGTTCGGCGCGGATCTCGCCCGCCGCCTGCCGGGCGCCCCAGGTCTCGATTCTGAGAGCCTGAATGGCATGCAGCATTCAGCACGACCCAAAGCTCCCGGAGGGAGCGCAAGAAGTTAGCCCAGGGTGAAGTCCGCCGCGGCGGACGGAACCCTGGGATAGCGGCAAAAAAGCGATCAAGCCCCGGAGGGGCGACAGAACCCGGCCCCAGCCCCTGGGTAAGAACCGAGGACTCTCGCGTTCTTGCTACTCCCAGGGAACTCCGTGTGGTCCATCATTCCGGCGTCACCGCCGCCCAGGTCGCACTTCAAAAGTTGTCAAGCCCCCGCCGACCAAAATTCACCCGTCGACTCCGCCCTAACCCCTTCTTTTTCTGATCTCTGGCCCTGATCTCTGCTCTCTGTCAAGTTTGCCGATCATTTCCCCCTTTTGGCGCATACTTGTCCCATGATCGACAAGCAGAAATCGACGACCGGATCGGGCTACTGGCTGTTGGTTATCGGCTCCGCCCGCTCACACGCTCCCCGTCCACGATTCACGGTCCACGTCTTTCTGTCCCCTTGTTCCCTCGTTCCCCCGTTCCCCGTTTCCCTTCCTCACTTTTTCACTTCTTCACTCGTCACCTCGGTCCCCTTCTTTCTGACCACTGACCACTGTTCACTCTCCAGCCCATCTCGACGTTGTAAG
>JBEKWT010000390.1:0-4452 GCA_049512795.1 Occallatibacter sp. | reverse complement strand
GGGATCAACCGGTCCGTCACGCCGCCAAAAAGGATGAGCAGGAGAGCCGTCAACCCAACCAGGACGTAAATACCCCACGAATACAGCAGCCGCCTTCCGCGAATGAGAAAAACGTGTGGCATGTAATCGTCGAGCGCAATGGCCCGGGTCAGCCGCGGAAAATCGGCGAATGCGGTGTTCGCGCTCAGCGCCAGCACCAGCAGTACAGAAGCAATGGTGAGGTAATAAAACCACCCGTGCCCCATCACCGCACGCGTCAGCATCGAAAGCACGCTCTCGTAGCCCGGCTTGCCGGGATCGGTGGCCGCAATGCCGTAAGCACGGCACAAAAGCGCAATGCCAGCCAGCAGGACGATGAGCAGCGCGATGATGATGGTCAGCGTCGTCTTGGCATTCTTGCGCGTCGGCTCGCGGAAAGCCGTCACGCCGTTGCTCACCGCCTCAACGCCCGTCATCGCGGTGCATCCTGAAGAAAAAACTTTCAGGATCAGCCACCAGCTCACCATCGCGGTCGCCGGCGGAATCGCGGGCAGTGGCGTCACCGGCAACGGATGACCCGCCGCATGCACCACCTGCCATCCGCCCACGGCAATCACGATCAACAGCGTTCCTGTAAACAGGTAGGTCGGAATCATGAATACGACGCCCGTGTCGTGCACGCCGCGCATATTCACGATGGTCAGAATCGCCAACACAAGCAGGCAAATCTCCAGAGTGTGCGGTTGCAGGCCGGGTGCAGCCGAAATCAGCGCGCCCACGCCCGCAGAAATGCCAACCGACGCAGTCAGTACATAGTCGATCATCAGCGCCGCCGCAGCCAGCAGCCCAGCGCCCTCTCCCAGGTTCTGGCTGGCCACGGTGTAGGAGCCTCCACCTTGCGGATACGCCTCGATCGTCTGCCGGTAGCTGAAGAACACAATCACCAGCAGGATCACAATGGCCGTACTGACCGGAACGATGTACTTGACGCCCAACAGGCCGAGCGGGATTAGCAGCGTAAGCGCCGCCTCAGGTCCATAGGCTGCCGAGCTGAGTGCGTCGAGCCCGAAGACCGGAATTCCGGCGATGGGTCCAATGCACTCGGCGCGTGCGGCCGTGGTAGGCAGCGGCCGCCCAAACAGCAGATTCAAGAAACGCGTGTATGCACCCATAAGGAATTAGGCGGCCGTGGTGGACTCACTGCGGGGAACGGCCGCCGATGCCAGTGTCTCACGGCGCAGCAAGCGACGGTTCCAATCGGCCGAGCACGCGACGAGGCAGGTTTTGGCTCCTTTGCGCCGTCTTGTCTTATCGCGTCTCAGCCGCTGTTGCCGCGGGCAGCGTAAACAGGAACCGGCTTCCCTTGCCCACTTCGCTCTCCGCCCAGATGCGGCCGCCGTGTTGCTCCACGATGCTGCGGCACAGCGCTAATCCCAGCCCTGTCCCGCCCAGTGCGCGCGAATCCGAGGCGTCTCCCTGCTCGAATCGATCGAAGATGCGCTCCAGCTTCTCCGCATCGATGCCACGCCCCTGGTCCTCGACCATGAAACACACTGCGCCGGCTTCTGAAGCGCTGGCGCCCGGTGCAACTCCATCCACATTCCACGCCGCCAGCTGGATGGCCGTGCCCGGCGGCGAGAACTTGATTGCGTTGCCCACCAGTTCATTCAGGACCTGCAACACCCGCTCCTCATCCGCAAAGACCGGTGCGGCATTGACCTCGAAGCGGAACTCGATGCGCGCCTGCGTCGCCGCGTTGTGCGCGATGTCGGCTGCTCGCCGCAGCAGCGTCATCGGATCCACCGCCTCGCGTTTCAGCGGCAGCCCACCCTTTTCTCCGCGGTCGAAGTCCAGAATGTCGTTCACCAACCGGACCAGCCGGTCGCAGTTCCCGATCGCCAATTCGATCATCTGGTGCTGTTTCTCCGGCCGCTTGTCCAGCGTGCCGGACTGAATCAATCCCAGCGACGCGCGCAGCGAGGTGAGTGGCGTCTTCAACTCGTGGCTCACCGTGGAGATGAACTCGTCCTTCATCTTCTCCAGGCGACGCCGCTCGCTCACATCCTGGAAGGCAACCACCATTCCGCAAACCTGGCCCTCCTCAAGCAAAGGCGTGGCGCTGTACTCGACGGGGACTGCTGTCCCGTCCTGGCGCCAGAACACCTCGTCGCGCATGCGGACCGGCTCACACCGCCGCAGCGCCTGGAGGATCGGGCTCGTCGACTTCGAATACGGTGTCCCGTCGGCGTGGCTATGGTGGATCAGTTCGTGCAGATCGCGGCCGACAAGCTGCTCGGCTGTGTATCCCAGCATTCGGGCCCCGGCTTCGTTGATGAAGGTCATCTTGCCGTTAAGGTCCATGCCGAAAATGCCGTCGTCCACCGCTTCCAGGATCAACTCGCGCTGCCGCGTAGCCATGTGCAGCGCTTCTTCGGCCTCGTACTGCTCGGTCACATCCATGCCGTGGTTCAACACGAAAGGCCGTTCACCGGGCAGCTGCATGCGACGGCTACGCACGGCGATGCGCCGGTACACGCCATCGCTCCGCCGCAACGGCAATGCACCCTGCCACTCTTCCGCACTCTCCAGCGTATTCAGGCAATCCTGGAATGCCGCTGCGCCCTCGGCGTCGGACAGCTCCGTCACAAATCGCCCCATCAAGGCCTCTGCGCGGTATCCGAGCGTCTCGGCCGTGAACGCATTCAGCGAGGTCAGCCGCCCTTCCATCGAGCAAGTGAAAACAAAACCCAGGCTGTTTTCCACCACCTCGCGATAACGGGCCTCGCTCTTGAGCAGCGTCTTCTCCATCTCACGCTGGTCAGTCACGTCCTGCCCGCTCACAATCAGATATTGGATCTCTCCGTTCGGGCCCAGCAGCGGACGCAGGGTCCAGCTCACGCGCCGGCCTTCGCCGCCGGCCGCTCGCCAAAACGTCTCATGCGGTCCTGAAGCCTGTCCGGTCGCCGCTTCGCGCAGTTTGCCCGCTGCCCATCCGCGGTCGTCCGTGTCCAGAAACTCCTCCACAAACGGCCGGCCCACGGCGTGCGCCAGGCTCAATCCGGTCAGTTGCGCGCAGGGGTAGTTCATTCGCACCACGCGCCCCGCCGTATCCAGCACCGCAACCAGCGCGGGAATTGAGTCCAGCGTAGCGGCCACAAAGCAACGCTCGACGGCCAACGCCCGTTCGGTCCGCTGCCGCTGCCGCTGCGCCTGCTCCTGCAGCCGGATTCGGTTGTAGAGCTCCAGCCGCGTCACCGCCTGGCGGCCCAGAATCTCCAGCAAGGTCAGATGTTCCAGCTTGAACTGCTCCGGCCTCCGCGACAGCACCGCCATCGTGCCGATCAGGTGCTCGTCGCTGCTGAAAAGTGGAACGGCCGCGTAAGAAAGGCAGGAACCCGCGCCGGCAAGCGGAATGCCTTCGGGAGGGAAGCGCTGATCCTGGCTCGCGTCCGCGATCAGCAGCGGCTCACTCTTCTCCAACATCCATTGGCATGCGGTGCTGGCGCGCGGCTGGTCTGTCGCTCTGAACCCGAACCGCGCCTTGAACCATAGCCGGTTGAAGTCCATCCACCCGATGTAGGCGTATTCCGCGTCGCACAGGACCGCTGCGAGCTCGACGAGCTCGTCCAGCGCAGGATCGGGGTTACGGTCGAAGATGCCGATCTCCGGACGTGCCACCGCCTCCTGGTTCTCTCCCGCATGCGAACCAACCATCGCGCACATATGGATAGACTTTCCTGGTTGCAAGTATCAAAGAGATTGACGAACTTGGCTCTTCCACTATCCGGCCAATCGGAGGAAAAAGCTGTACAACTGAAGTACCCGCAATCTTTCGCACCACTCGATTTATTTCTTGATTACTATGGACACTTTTCCATCGTTACCGCGCGACGTTCTTTGAGAACTCTACCGTTCAGCGCCCAACTGTTTCACTGTGAGGGCAGTTTGCAGCAGTCGCCCGCTGCAGGAGCATCGTTTGCGCCCGCATCCAGAACCACCTTCCAGCTCCCGTCAGGCTCCTTTCGCCACATGGTGATGTACCGTCCGCTCGTGACCACGGGATTTCCGTTCGCGTCCTTGCTATGTCCCTCAAAATGCCCCCAGGTGTAGCCCATATCTCCCGAAGGCCCCATCATAGCGTCGGTTGGCGTCCAGATCAGTTGATAGTCCTTTGGCGACCAGTTCGCGGATTTGGCGATCGCGACTTTTCCGATCAGCGGCGCCGCTCCGTTTCCCAGCGCCACGCCGTCGTCGGCAAACCACGAAGCGAACCCCGCGCCGCCACGCGCCAGCACATCTTTGGCGAAGCGCGCCTCGAGGTCGTAGAGAATCATCTTGCCTGGCTTTACCGTCGAGTCAGCCAGAGGATTGGGCGTCTGCGATTGCGTCCCGGGTTCCAGCAACTGGGCCCACGCCGCGTTCGAGCCTGCCCCTGCCAACCCCGCAATCAAAATGACTGATGAAAGAAGATTC
>JBEKWT010000389.1:0-3265 GCA_049512795.1 Occallatibacter sp. | reverse complement strand
GCACTTGTACCCAGGTTCCGCAAGCGTAACGAACTTTGATAAAACATGGCGGCCCGGTCAAACGCCAAAGTCGCTGAGGCGCGATCCGCCGCTACCTCAAACAGTTCACCGGCCCTTTCCTTGTCTCCCGCCTCCTCGTAGTGGACGGCCAGGGTTTCGGCATCGGCCCGTCCTGTCTCTGCCAGAGTGGCGGCAAGTGCCTTGTGCCGTTCGCGTCTCGTCTCCGTCGAAAGGCTCGCCACCACGGTCTCGCGAACGCGATCGTGATAGGTCTCCACCTCGTCAGTTTCACCCGTTCCTGTGCTGCGGATCAGATTTGCGTATCGAAGCACCGCCAACGGCGCGGGGTCACGTCGCGCCAAATCCGCCGCCCGGTAAGCATCAATTTGCGCCAGAGGCAACCCATGAACGGCAATGACCTCCAGCAACCGCTGGGCATCGGGAGCAAGACCGGAAAGGCGGCTCGCAAACGCCTGTTCCAGGCTCACGCCTTTCACGGAATCCATCTGCCGGGTGCCGGCGTACTCCGCGAGTACCTTGAGGAAATACGGGCTGCCGCCGGAATCCGCGACGATCTCCGCGATCGCGTGGCTGTCCCGTTCCCCCATGAGTTGTCTGGCGAATGCCTGTGCCTCTCCCGCTGTCAATGGCTCAATAGGGAGATCGATGCGGTTGAGCACCGGATTCTCGCTGAGCGTAGGCAAAAGAGCCTGAAGGCAGGCGCTCCGATCCGCATACTCGCGCCTGAAGATGCACAGTACCAGCATCGGCGGAGGATCTGGCGCGGCCAGTAACTCAGCCATCAGCGTGGCGCTGTCGGTGTCACCCCATTGCAGATCGTCAACTGCCAAAACGATGCGGCGGCGCTGCGCCAGCCGGCGCAGCAGGTCGCGCAGGGCCGCAATTGCCAGGCGCCGCGCATGGCGCGGATCGCTTACAGCCGCTGCCGGCTCCGTCCACGAGGATTTCCGCTGCAGTTGCCGCAGCACCGGAAAGAGCCTCGCCAGCATAGCCATATTGCCCGGAAGCAGCGACGTGACCAAACTTTCCGGCATGCGCAGCAACTGCTGGCACAGCATATCCATTGCGCTATCGACCGCTTTGTAGGGCACGGATTCCTGCTCGTAGCACCGTCCACGCAATATCACGGCCTGATCCAACGCCGAATGCAGAAAATGATCCACCACAGTGGTCTTGCCCACCCCGGAGAACCCGTGGACACTGACAAAAACTGTCTCTCCGGTGCGTGCGGATTCAAACGCCGCGCGGAGCCTGTCCATCTCAGTGGCTCTGCCGACGAAGGGCGCTTTCCGATCGCGCAAACGCGTCACGGCCGTGGCCGGGGCCGATCGGCGGCCGGCAAGTCCACTTCCGGTTAGCCGCGAAACGATTGTGTCTCCCTGAGGCCTTTGCCGCGGAATGGGATGGAGTAGATCGAGAGTGAGCGCTTCCAACTCCGGGTCAACCCCATCCGCGAGTTCGCTGGGGACAATCAGATCGCGGCGACCCTTGGCTTCGAGCACTGCCTTTGCCCCGCCCACGAACGGAAGAGCGCCTGTCAGGGATTGGTACAACGTTACCCCTAGCGCGTACCAATCCGCCGCCGGAGTAAGCGGGCTTCCGACGATCTGCTCGGGCGGCGCGTAGGCCGCGGTTCCTGCAAAATCCTGGTAGCTTGTGGGATCGGCAGTACCCAGCTCTTGCACGAGCCCGAAGTCAAGCACTACCGCCCGACTTTCCGGCGTAAGCATAATGTTGGAAGGCTTGATATCGCGATGAAGCTTGCCTGCATTGTGCACTGCCACCAGGCCTTGGGCCACCTGCAACATGGCGTCGCGGAGTGCTGCAGGGTCCGGAGCTGTGCCCCTCACCTTCGGCTGGCGGACTACGAACACATCCTGGGAATCGCGGTCCCTGTGGAACGAGGGCCCCGGAGCTGCAACGGTCGTGCGCGTCGCTCGATTGAGCGAACTTGCCGTCGCATCGCCCGGCAGCTCTCCTGAAATGGAAAACTCGCAGGGAAGGCAGTCCGAACGCAAAGCTTTGATCAGATTCTTGCCTAAGAGCAATTCCATCGTGAAGAACCAGACCTCTCCCTCGGCGAAAAGCTCGTAGAGCGAGACGAGGTTAGGATGCACGATACCTACGACGCCGCGGAACTCCTGCTTGAAGAGCAAAAGTTCGTTCGGGCTCAAGTTGAGCAGCGTTTTGAGCGCGACGTTGATGTTCCGGTCCCGGTCATGCGCTTCGTAGACCACCCCCATGCCGCCATGCCCCAGCAGCCGCACAATGGTGTAGCGGCCCAAACGGTCGCCGTGCGCGAACGACGATTTCCCAGGCTGTTTTTCAGGCGGGATCAAAGGCGATTCTGTCAGGAAGCCGTGCGAGCCATCATTTTCCTCGAGCAGCGCCTCCACCCTCCCGCGTAGAACCGACTGACCCTCACATGCGCGATCCAGGAAAGCAGGCCGCTCGTCCGGACGCAGATTGAGCGCTTCTCCGAAAAGTCGCGCTGCCGTTTCTTCCTGATTCTTCATGGACACGGCCTCGAGCCGGCGCAGTGGTTCTGAGATTTGGCTTTAGGCTGCCCCTTGTGCTGGGTCCGGGAAAGTTGGAGCACCCGTTTTTAAGTTTAGCTCGAAATCTTGCCCGTTGAGAATTCCACGCCGCTCCACACGCGGGTGACTCAAGGCTCTGTGTGTAAAGAGCGAGAGGTTGTGAGGTGACTTTGGCTGGTCTCCAGACGGAACATAGATGGCGCCAAAGGTGAGCGCCGTTGTTTGGCCACCAGACGTGAAGTTGGGTCAGCCTGCATGCCAGCGACAGCGAAACCGGGCATAGAAACCTGTAGCGCAACTTTGGTCTGGATGCGGGGTCTAAGTCGGGGAATCCGACTTGGGCGTTGGAAAGCGACGCCAATTCCCCTTTGGCCGTTTTCAACGATCTGGCGGTAGGATGCGGCAGGGCACAGCCGTGAAAACTCTTTGCAACCCGCTTGCGAAGGCTCTTCGGCCATCGTGATCAGTAGGTCTGTCATCTATAGGTTGCGATTGGACCCCTGTGTCACGCAAGCCGCATCCTGTGTCACGGGGGAGATTTGTGCTTCTGAACAAGCTTGAATCTGGCTTTTTGCTGTTCCGAACGCAGCAAGGATTGGTTGCCGTTGAACCCTCCTTTTGGCAACGCGTTTATCTGCTTTGGACCTTCCGCAACTTTCGACAGCTCTCGCTTCCCCTGTTGAACTCGCGCCAGACTGCGCTCATCA
>JBEKWT010000388.1:0-3268 GCA_049512795.1 Occallatibacter sp. | reverse complement strand
CTGCGTTGTCTCTTTCCCGTCGGCTTTGTCTTTCGCCTTCAGCGCGTCGATCTGTTTCTTGACGTCCGGTTCGATGGCCCTCAGCGCATTGCGGTAGTCCTCGGAGAGAAACGCGGAGTAGAAGTTCACCATCACCACTCCGCCCTTCGAATTCGGCCCTCCGTATGTGGCGATCGCGCGAAGCATATCGTCGGTCATATTGCGCGGCGCGTCGCATAGCGCCCGGGCCGATGAGTGCGACGCAATCACCGGCGCACGCGAGACGTTCAGCGTGCGGAAAAACGTGCGATCCGAGACGTGCGACACATCGACCATCATTCCCAGCCGGTTCATCTCGTACACCACATCCTTGCCGAACTCGCTCAATCCTTGCTCGGTGTGCGGCACGCTCTTATCGTCAATGTCGCCGGAGCTGTCGGCCCAGCCGTTCGAGTTGGCCCACGTGAGCGTCATGTAACGCACGCCGAGCGCATAGTATTGGCGCAGCAGGCCCAGCGAGTCCTCGATGGAGTGGCCGCCCTCAATCCCCATCAGCGCGGCAATCTTGTGCTCGCGGTGAGCGCGCTCGATTCCTTCAGGCGAAGTTACAAGCTCCATCTGGTCGGAATGTTTCGCCACTTGGCGCTTGACTGCGTCGATCAGTTCCAGCGTGCGGTGAGCATACTGGCCCTTGAAGCGCGCCGGATCGACCCAGATCGAAAAGAACTCCGCGCCCAGGTTTCCCTTGCGCGCGGTCTCGAGGTTCCAGTCGCCGCCGTTCAGCGGATCTCCGAGATCGTAATTCTCGTCGAGGAAGCGCTGCGGCGTGTCGGCATGCGTGTCGATGACGATGGCGGAGCGATGAACCGCTTCAGGCGTGAGGGCTTTGGGCTTGGTCATGGTTGACGAAGGACTGGCTGAGTTCTGGCCCCAGGCCAGGGCCGGAATTGCAGCGAGGAGAAGAGCATACACCGGTGCGCAGCGCATAGACTTGCGATGAGTCTGTACCAACCGTGCAAGAGCCGGGATCCGGCAGGGCCGCCGGCTTGCGCCATCGACAGTTGCTATCCTGACTCCGGGAGCGCAGGGCAATCGGAGGCCGATCCACCACGCATGTATTCACCCAAATTCAATCAAGTTCACGATCGCGGCATCCTGCTTGAAGCCATGCGCGCTTATTCGTTCGCGACGCTATTCGGTCCGACGTCGGGCGAACCGGCCAGCGCGAGCGCCTCGGCAACCCATCTTCCGCTGGTCGTCAAGGATGAGGGGGAGCACGGCCTTCTTCAAGGCCATTTTGCCAAAGCCAATCCCCACTGGCAGGCGCTCGCCGGACGTGAAACTCTCGTCGTCTTCGCGGGGCCGCACAGTTACGTTTCACCAACTCTCTATGTTGAAGAGCTCTCCGTGCCCACGTGGAACTACATTGCTGTTCACGCCTACGGCACGCTTTCGCTCGTCGACGACGATCCCGGTAAAGAGGCTCTTCTCGCCGATCTCATCGCGACGCATGAACCTGCTTACCTTGAACATTGGCGCGGATTGCCAGAGGGTTTTCGCCGCACCATGCTCGCGGGCATCATGGGTTTTCGCATTCCCATCACGCGCATTGAAGGCAAATTCAAGCTTAGCCAAAACCGCTCCCCTCAGGAGCGCGGAAACGTGCATGCCGCCCAATCCGCGGGCTCGCCTGACGAGCGGGCTCTCGCGCGGTGGATGGAGCACTTGCTGGGGTCGAGTCTCCAATCCTGACAGCGGCCCACATGCATCCCCGCGAATCCAGCATTTGTTATACTTGCAGGGGTGGGAATCCCTGCGGAAGTGGTGAAATTGGCAGACACACCATCTTGAGGGGGTGGCGCCCAAAAGGCATAGGGGTTCAAGTCCCCTCTTCCGCACCAAGACTCTTTGTGCCCGGGTCGACCGCCGATGTTCAGGCCTCGGGCACGCATGGAAAGCAGCTTAAGAAATGCAGATTTTCTTTTACTTTGTTGTCACCCTGCACATACTCGTGTGTTTCTTCCTGATCGGTGTCGTCCTGCTGCAGCAGGGCCGCTCGGCTGACTTGGCTGGCGCCTTCGGCGGCCAGGGCTCGCAAACCGCATTCGGTCCTCGCGCCGCGGCCAACGTGCTCACTCGCCTGACCACCTGGTCGGCGATCATCTTCATGTGCACGTCCATCAGCCTGGTGGTTCTCTTTGTGCGCGCCAGCGGCTCACATTCGGTGCTGGAGGGTACTCACACGGCCCCGGCCAGCGCTCCCGCCAAACCGGGCAAGTAAACCGGGCAGCAACGCACCGGCGCCGGAGGGGGGATTTGCCTGCTCCGCGCTTTACACCTTCATAAAAAACGGCCTAGTTGTCGGAACTCTGCACGGCACCGGCTGACATGCTGTCCTGGCTGGCGAAAGCCGCCTTCAATTTGGCCGCGGTGCGGCTGAGCGCATCCTCGTAATCCGCGGGGTTGTAGTTGTGGCCTCCCTTGAGGAAGTCGTGGTCGGCTCCGGGATAAGTGACAAGCTCGAAGGGCGCGTTGTTGGCTTTGGCGCTGGTTTCAATGGCACGCGCAGTCTCGATCAAACAGCAATTCTCAAAATGGTCTGATTCTCCGGCGAACATCAGCACCGGGACAGACATGCGCCGGGTAAAACCGGGAAGCCTGGCGGCAAAACCGGTTGCGGGATACCAAACAATGTCCACCGCAACAAGGTCGGGCCATTCCGAGCCGAGGGCCAGCGAGAACCCGCCGCCAAGAGAGATGCCAACCAGCGCAACTTTGCCCGGCAGGGCATGCGGCGATTGCTGAGCGGCCTGAATGGCAGCGCGCAAATTGCCACCTTGCATTTTTGCGATTTGCCTGCCATCGCAAACGTACACATCGTAGCCCAGCGCGGCGATGGCCTCAGAAAGGGCCTTGTCGTGCTTGGGACCCATGATTCCGGAGACGAAGACAACAACATGACCCTTGCCCCGGGGGGGAGCAATTTCCTCCTGTGCGAGAACGCACGGGGTAAATAGAACCGCTGCAAGGAACGAAGCGACGAGCGGGAGCAGTCGGAGGGATGAGTTCGTCATGAGTTTCCTTTCCAGGGCTGGGCGCGCTACTGGTAGTTGCCGATGAGGACGAAAGGCGCCCAGTAGTATGGATGGGCGTAGCCGAGGCTGGAAGCTTGCGTCGAGGATAGGCCGACGGATTCGAAGCCGCGGCCGGTATTGGCGCCGGTTGCAGTCGAAGCGCCATGGAGGAAGGCAAGCTGGGCCTGGCGCAGCGCCTCAGCCTTGCCCTTGGC
>JBEKWT010000387.1:0-3272 GCA_049512795.1 Occallatibacter sp. | reverse complement strand
GGGCCGTCTGGATCGGGAGGGAAACCTGTTTGTCACCGGCCGCCTGAAGGAGATGATCAACCGCGGCGGGGAAAAGATTCTGCCCGGTGAAGTCGATGCGGCATTCGAGACCCACCCCGCCGTGCTTGACGCGGCCGCCTTTGCAGTGCCTCATCCAACGCTCGGCGAAGATGTGGCTTGCGCCGTGGTACTGCGCAATGGAACCGTGTCGCAAGTGAGTGCGCGCGAGTTGCGACGCCATGCGGCGCAGCATTTGGCGTCATTCAAGGTGCCGCACCGCATCCATTTCGTCGACGAGATCCCACGCGGCGAGCTCGGCAAACCACAGCGATGGTTGCTGACAGAGCGCGTGAGCGGCATCAGCGCCACTGCGCCGACGCCCGCCGAGTTCTCAGAACAGTTGAAGGCCAATGGCATTGTTATCAATCTCCACGAAATCTGGGCGCGGATGCTGGGCCGCGAGGACCTCAGCTTCGATGAGGACTTTTTCGAGGCAGGTGGCGACTCGCTGGCGGCAATTAATATGCTCGCCGAGGTTGACCAGCGTTTCGGCGCCCAGACAAGTGTCATGGCCGCGAGTTTTATTGACGAGCCTACGCTCGGGCATCTTGCCAGTCTGGTAGGAGATCCATCGCCGCCGAAGCCGGCCGGAAATGATTCGAGCGACATACAGATCTTTTCCGTCGGCCAGGGAGGCCCTCACACGCGGCTGTTCTGCTTTCCCCCTGACGGAACCGAGGGTCTCCCGTTCCGCCGGCTGGCGAAGCATCTGGAGGGAGAGATAGACTTTTCCGTCGTGCGCCCAGCCAACACCTGGTACAGCCGTTCTCTCTACACCTTCGAACACATCGCGGCAGAGGCGATCGCACAGATTCGTCGGTTGCAGCCCCGGGGGCCCTACTTTGTGTGTGGAAACTGTTTCGGAGGTGTCGTCGCCATTGAGGCGGCCCGTCAGCTTTCGCTCGAGGGACAGGAAGCCAGGGTCATTCTAATCGAAACTTTACTGCCCGGATTTCCAAGCTTCTTGCGCGATTGGCGAATCTGGGCGGGAGCCATCGGGCGTCAGTGGAAACGGCTTTGGACAAGCAGACATCCCGGATTAAGGCACAATTCTCGCAGATTCTTGCGCCGACTGATTTGGTCCGCGGGTGTAGCTTTCCGTCGATTCCTCGTTCCAATCGAGCGTGTTTTGGTGATTCGCACGGTTATTGAATGGTCCCAACTCGATGATTACCCGTTCTATAAGGTCCGCCCCATGGGCGCTCCTTGCCTGCACATTCTGAGTGCAGATGAGCCATGCTCTCTTGATCCCCTGAGCGCCGCCGCCCGCTTTGGATGGAGATCGTATGCGCGGCGTGGCATCGAGGAGGAGTATGTAGCCTTCGACCATCACAACGTCCTCCACGAGTTGAACATGCCGAAGATTGCGGAGGTTCTAAGAAGATGGTTTGCCGCGCCCAAAGCGGCGGGGTGAATCGACAGGTAATCTCGAATGCATGGGGTAAGCTGCCGATAGAGAATGCCTGAGACATTTTCGCGCGCCAAGAACCGAAACATGAAGTGAAATATCCGGAATATTCCCGAAATATGGAAGCGCCGCTACAGCACCAGGTCGCAAAGGAGTTCTCCCGCGCTCTTCGTCGCGCCCAAAAAGCAGCCGCCAATGGCAAGCCGGAATTAGCAGTGGGGTGGTGTCGCTATGCCGCCTCACTTGCATGGGGAGAAAACCCCGGCTTTTTCTATTGTCATGAAATGGAGCATCTCCTCGCAGAAATTGGCCGAAAACATCTCGCGCCAACTTCGCCAACTCCTCCTTCAGCGGAACCTCCGCGCCGCTTCCTGCACGTAATGAGCACGGCATTTGAAACAGGAGGACCCACCCGGGTGGTCTCCCGCTGGATTGAGACGTGCGCGCAACACGCTCCCTTGGAACTTCACTCGATCCTGCTTTCAATGCAGAAAGAAGCGCCGCTCCCCACCTGGCTCGTTGATTCCGTCAAGAAAACTGGTGGAGGGGTCATCGTGCTGCCATCAGGGATGTCCTGGTTGCAGGCGGCGGCGGAGCTTCGTTCCAGGTCAATGGAGTTCGATGCCGTAATTCTGCACATTCATCCGAACGATCCATTGCCCAATGTTGCTTTTTACGATCAACCCAGGCCGGTGTTGTTCTTCAGGCACTCGGATCACGTCTTCAACCTGGGGCTTGAAGTGGCGCGAGTCGTCGCTGATATCTGCCCCGTGGGGCATGAGATGTCGGCGCATTTTTGCGCCAAAGAACCGCGAAAGGTCATGCTTCCTTTGCCGTTATTTAACGAGGAGCTGACGCTTGGTCATAAGGCCGATGCGCGCAGGAAGCTCGGACTCCCCGTCGATGCGTTCATTGTCCTGACCATCGGCTGGCCGCTCAAGTTCGTCCCTATGGCCGGCTACAATTTCGCCGAGGTCGTTCAATCGCTTTGCGAGGCGAACTCTCGAATTCACATCGTCGCCGTAGGCCTTTCAGAGTCGGAGCCATTTCCGGGCTTGGGGCAGTCGGTAGGAGGCCGATTCATGCCAGTCGGTGTAGTCGAAGATCGTGAAATTCTCGAACGCTATTACAGCGCCGCCGACGTGTATTTGGACGCTTATCCAACCAGCTCCTTGACCGCTACCCTGGATGCCGCACTGCATGGTCTTCCGATCCAGCGCTTGCGCAACCTCTATCAATGCCTGTTGTGGTGTGACGATCCGGCGCTTGACTCGGTCAAGCTCGGGGCCTCCACCCAGGGCGAGTTTATTCGAACAGTACTCGAATGGATCGAGTGGCCAGAGGAAAGGAGGTCAGAACTCGGCAGCCGTTTCAGGAATGCAGTCCTTGAGGATCACTGCGGCGCGTCCTGGAAGAGCAAGTGGCTCGATCCTGCCGTGGGCGCACTGGTCTTATCAGGGGACATCTCTTCGGATTCAGCGGCGAACAACTCGAAGACAGACGAGGCAATCTTCCCCGGACTCGGAATCACCGGCGCGGAGAGCGATTGGCCTGGCGGCATGTTCGTTGCTGGAGCCATCGTTAGCACCGACCACCTGCCTCGCCCCGTCCGAATCTCCGGCGTCTTTCATTCCATCCGGCCCGCTCTCTTCAGCAAAGCGCGCGATGGTAGGAGTCGGAAGCGCCTCTTGATGCTCGGCTTGCTGGTTGCGTCGCTCATGCCAAGCCAAATCCGAGTCGCAATGCGTTGGATCTGGCGCGCAATCTTCGCACGTCGCTCCTCAAAATGAGTTCGCGCAACGCG
>JBEKWT010000386.1:0-3278 GCA_049512795.1 Occallatibacter sp. | reverse complement strand
TGGTAGGCACGATTGGATTCGAACCAACGACCTCTTCCGTGTCAAGGAAGCGCTCTAACCAACTGAGCTACGCGCCTAAGACGTGCCAGAGGCTAGTTTATCAGGATCGAAGCAGCGCGAAAAGGCACAAATCGCGCCGGCGCCGCGCACCTTTGCGCCTGAGCCCCGCACCCTCGCAACTGAGTTGAGAGGCAAGGATGAGGGCACGCGGGCGGCTTGGCTCATCCGTGGCGGATGAATGACCCGTTGTGCAACTCGGCCATCGCCTGACGAAGCTCTTCCTGAGTGTTCATAACGATGGGTCCGTACCACGCCACCGGTTCCTCGAGCGGCTTGCCGGAGACGAGCAGGAAGCGAATGCCCTCGGGACCGGCCTGGACGACAATTTCATCGCCACGGTCGAAGAGAACGAGCGAATGGTTCTTCGCATCGTAGACCGCCTCGGCATTGGGGTCGACAGCAGACTCCGTGAGCACAGCCTGAGGCTCGGAGGCGTCGCGGAAGGTTCCCGCGCCAGCGAAGACGTAGGCGAAGGCGTTGCGCGTCGTCTCGACCTTGATCCGCTTGCGCTTGAAGGGCGGGACGGAAACGTCGACGTAGCGCGCGTCGACCGAGTGTTGCCCGGCGGCGACGCCCTCGACGGGGCCGGTTTTGCCCCAAAACTCGCCGCAGATGATGCGCGCTTTGGTTCCGTCATCTTCAGTGACCTCAGGGATCGCGCTGGAGGGGATGTCCTGATAGCGCGGGTCGGTCATCTTCAGCGATGCGGGCAGGTTGGCCCAGAGCTGGAAGCCGTGCATGCGCCCGCGCTCGTCGCCTTTGGGCATCTCCTGGTGGAGGATGCCGCTGCCGGCGGTCATCCACTGTACGTCGCCGGCGGTCATGCGGCCCTTGTTGCCGAGCGAGTCGCCATGCGCCACTTCGCCGGCGAGGACATAGGTAATGGTTTCAATGCCGCGGTGCGGGTGCCATGGAAAACCGGCCAGGTAGTCGGCGGGATTCTCGTTGCGAAAGTCGTCGAGCAAGAGAAACGGATCGAACTCGGCGGTTTTGCCGAAGCCGAAAGCGCGCTGGAGCTTGACGCCGGCTCCTTCGATGGTGGGCTTGGTTTGGTAGATCTCTTTGACAGCTCTGAGCGACATGGTGGACCTCCGATTTTGAAAACCAAAGCGACGCGGCGGGCAACTTGCGTCGCCCGCCCCGGAAAACCGCTTGGATTCGATGTGGATCTTACAGCTGTTTGATGCGCGAGGAACATTCCGGTTGCAACCGGCAGCCCGGGGCGCCAGCGGCTAAACGCTGCTCGCCGATTTCATGTCTCAGGCGGCCTTGATGAACTCGACGTCGAGGGTGATGGCCACGTCTTCGCCCACCAGCACGCCGCCCGCTTCAAGAGTCGAATTCCAGGTGAGCCCGAAATCCTTGCGGTTGATTTTTGCGGTCGCGGTAAGGCCAATTCGCGTGTTGCCCCAGGGATCCTTTGCGGGCTCGCTCACCTCCTCGACATTCAAAACGACCGGTTTGGTAACGCCGTGGATGGTCAGGTCGCCGGTGACGGCAAAGCCTTCGCCCTTCTTCTCGATGTGGGTTGATTTGAAGGTCATGGCGGGGAACTGCTCCACGTGGAAGAAGTCCGGGCTCTTGAGATGGCCGTCGCGCTGCGCGTCCTGCGTGTTGACGGTGCTGACGTCGATGGAGACTTCAAGGGTGGATTGGGTGTGGTCGGCATCGACGCGGTGCAGAACACCGCTGATTCCGCTGAACTTGCCTCTGACGTTGGAGATCATCATGTGCTTGACCTTGAACTCGGCCGCGGAGTGTGCGGGATCGATGTTCCAGGTGCTGGTGGCTGCCGTGGCAGCGGTAGTAGGGGTCATGGTGGGTTGCTCCTTTTCATTTTGTTGGATGCAGGAGGGGGATATTCGTTGCAACAAGTATTTGGCCGGGGCTAGCGCCCGGCAAGGAATCCTCTACTTGTGTTCGATGGTCACGTTCGAACTAAGCCACTTATAAGACTGGACGAGTTGAACGAATGCGGGGAAGTCCTTTTTGAATAACGCCTCGTTTTTTGAGGAGACGACCGCCATCACGAGTACTTTTTCTTCCCCGATGTAAGCGACCGCCTCATAGCGGTCAAAGGCCCCTGGTGCGAATCGGAGGACGGGAACAGAGACGTCGCTGACCTTGATCGGATCGGCCTGAACGACCACGGCGGCTGGCGCATCGTGCTGCGCTTGTTTGGCGTCATCGTCCATCATTTTCGCTACGGTCTCATCCGGCGCTCTGCCCACGACGTTGAAATACATGAAGGTCCCGGAGTCCTTTGCGTCTTGAAAGTTTGAGCCAGCCGGGTAAAAGACTGCGTAGATCCCTTGATCGTTCAAGATGCCGTTGTCTAACACCCAACCGTCGGGCGCGCAGAACATCAGGGAGTGGTCTTTCCCATAGAGGAGGCCACAATTGTCGTTAGGCTTCTTGCCGCCGCCAGCTTCGGTTGAGTCCGAAGGGGATTGCTGCGCGCCTGCCTGCAGCGCGACGGCGAGCAGAAAAATGGTTCCGGTTGCCAGGGTTTTCATGCCGGGGATTCTACACCGCGATTGGCGATTTTGCTGTGAGCTGCGGTTAGGTTGTGCTGGCCCAGTTATCCACCCGGTCCACACTTGCCTGCCCCGCCCGCGCCGTATTCTCAGAAGAGGCAGAAACGTGAGCGACTTTGCCCAATCCGTGAAGCAGCAGGCCGACATCGTAAAGGTGATCGAGAGCTACATCCGGCTGCGCAAGGCGGGGGCGCAGCGATTTACGGGGCTGTGCCCGTTTCACAAGGAGAAGACGCCTTCGTTCAGCGTGCATGCGGGGCAGCAATTCTTTTACTGCTTCGGCTGCCAGGCTACGGGCGACGTGTTCAGCTTTGTAGGCAAGATCGAAAATGTCGGCTTTCCCGAAGCAGTGCGGATCGTGGCGCAGAAGTGCGGGATTCCACTGCCCAAGCGGGAGTTCTCCTCACCGGAGGAGGCTGCAGGAGCGCGGTTGAGGACCAAGCTGCTGGAGCTGCACGAGACCGCTGCGGCGTGGTTTGAGGAACAGTTGCGCGGACCCGGTGGCGCGCTGGCGCGGGAATACCTGGCGGGTCGCGGGCTGACGGACGAGGGAATCAAGAGATTCCGGATTGGGTACGCGCCGGACGGCTTTCACGCTTTGCACGAACGCCTGGGAGGCGTGGCCGACGAGGAGACACTGCGGGCAAGCGGGCTTTTCAGCTCGAAGGAACAAGGAGACGG
>JBEKWT010000385.1:0-3286 GCA_049512795.1 Occallatibacter sp. | reverse complement strand
TGAAGATCTGTTTGTGTTTCACCTGGCCGGCCATCACGGCTTTTGCGACACCCGCATCTCTAAAGGTCTCGATCAGCCGGGATAGCTCGCCCAGCGAAAGCCAGTGCACGGTGACGCCGGAGTCCGACTCGGCGCGGCGATCGATCTCCGGATCGGTTTCCTCTTTGATGGCGGCGACGACGACTTCGAGGCCCTCCGCTCGCGCCGCATCGAGGAGCAGAAAGGGAAAGCGGCCATTGCCGGCGATGAGGCCGAGGGTCATGCGACCACCTTGATGAAAGATTCGTTCAGCAAGCGAATTCGCCCCTCGTCGTCTAAGGCCCGCTGGATTCGAGACTGTGCATTGCGTAACTGAGTTGTCGAAACTGATCTAACCCTTCTTTTCGACACACTTTTCGATGCAAGAAGATCGTGGGGGTAGGGACCATTGTAGACTTCATCGAAACCCCCGCACCGGTCGATCTTCATTACGATGAGCAGATCAGGATGGTCATCATAATCTGCAAAACTGACCACATTGCCAGCAGTTAGCTTGATTTGAACTGTTCTGCTTGGATCTTCCCTAGTGTGAGCATCCAAATTACGACATGAGGGCGGAAGCAGTTCTAGAGCGTAAAAGTACTTGGCTACGACCTCCCCAATGCTTCCGACTAAGTGCCCATCGGGAGTAAATCTCCTTTCAGGAAACAAGCTTTCCAGCTCATCCACTAGGAGGTAAAGCCTCGCGATAATCTGCGGAATCTTCGATTCCGACATCGCACACCGCCTTACTTGATTACCCCGCGCTTGCTGCGTTCGATGAAGTTGACCAGAAGGGCCACGTCGTCGCCGGCACCATCCTCGCCGATCAGCGCGCGCATTTTTTCGACGGCCTGCGTGGTGTTGAGCTTGGCCGCGAGCAGCAGGCGGTAGGCCTTCTGCAGTTTCTGCAGCCGATCAGGCGTGAAGCCGCGCCGCTCCAGGCCAATTTTGTTGATGCCGAAGGCGCGATTCTCGCGCTTCGACGAAGTAAGCGAAAACGGCAGGACGTCCTGTGTGACGATGGTTCCGCCGCCGATGAATGAGTAGGCTCCCAGAGTGCAGTGCTGGTGAACGGGACAAAATGCGCCGAGCGTTACGTGGTCTTCAATCGCGACGTGGCCGGCCAGCGTGGCGTTATTGGCGAGGATGCAATTCGAGCCAACCTGGCTGTCGTGGCCGATGTGCACGTAGGCCATGAGAAGATTGTTCGAGCCGAGGCGCGTCACGCCTCCGCCGCCGGTGGTGCCACGGCTAATGGTGACGCATTCTCGAATCGTGTTGCCGTCGCCGATCTCGGTTTCGGTGGGCTCGCCGGCGTACTTGAGGTCCTGCGGGGCGAGTCCGATGGCGCCGAAGGGATAGAAGATGTTGCGCGCGCCGATGCGAGTGCGGCCGTCGAGCACCACATGCGAGATGAGCGTGCACTCTTCGCCGAGTTCGACGTCAGGCCCGATGATGCAGAAGGGCCCGATGGCGCACGATTTGGGAATGCGCGCACCCTCGGCGATGACCGCGCTGGGATGAACGCTCACGCGGTCCCCTCGGACGGAGCCGCTGCATCTGCCGCGCCTGCTTTCGATTCCGCGCCTGCTTTCGATTCCTGCCTGCGCGGCACGATCATGCAAGTGAGCGTCGCCTCGGCTGCCACCTTGCCGTCGATGTACGCCTTGCCCTCCATTTTGCCCACGCGCGGGCGAAAGCTCAAAACGGTGACTTCAATGCGGATTTGATCACCAGGGGTGATCGAGCGGCGGAACTTCGCGCCGTCGATGCCGGTAAAGACCGCCAGCTTTGAATGCCTGTCCTCGATCTCCGACAGCAACAGCACCGCCCCGGCCTGTGCCATTGCCTCAATCACCAGCACGCCGGGCATGATCGGCGCACCCGGAAAGTGGCCCTGGAAAAACGGCTCGTTCATGGTCACGTTCTTGATAGCGACAAGGCGCTTTTGCGGCTCGAACTCGAGCACGCGGTCGATCAGGAGAAAAGGGTAACGGTGGGGCAGGAAATCCATGATTTCCTGGATGGTCAACGTCATTCTGCGGCTCCTCGGAGCGGTTGTGTTGAGTGATTAACGCTCGTTCGGATTATAAATATCGATACCGCTTGCGAATGAATCGTTTATTCGATCGCTACGCCCACCGCTACTTCTTGATCTTGCGCGCCACGGCGTCGGGATCCCAGAAATCGGCGGGCAGGTTCTGGTTGAAGCTGACGCGGTCAACGAAATACTGGCGAAAGGGGTCGCCGTTCTTGAGGCGCGTGATGGTGAAGGGAGTGGGGAAGCCGTTAATGGTGTGATAGTCGTCGTACTCTTCGGTGTCGGTATTTTTGTCGTGGTACTCGGGGTCGCGCCACTGGAAGGTGCGGGCGAGCGGAAGATGGGTTTGCACATCGAGGAGGATGGTAATGGACTCGTTCTGCGGAGAGATGAGGGTGACCTGCTCGCCCAAATGCCGCTCCACCATGTGCTGGCCTTCGTAGAGCAGGATCGTGTTGGGGTCCTTCATCCAGATTTTCACGGCCGTTTCAATGGAATGGTCGCGGCGGCGCAGGTAGTCGTCCACGATGTCCTTGTCGAGCGGCTTTTTGCCGCGATAGGTCACTTCGAATCCCTGCCGGGCGACGTAGAACTGAACGACGTCGCGGTGGCTGGTGTATTCGATGCGGTCATGGTCGGGCCATTGGTGAAACTCGAAGTACTCCGTAGTGCCGGGGTCGGGATTGCCCTGGAAAAACGCTGCAATGTGGCCATGGCGCACCATGTTGTTCATGTTCAGCCACAAGTCGCCGCCGAGCGCCTGCACCATGGCGTCGAGCGCGGCGCGCGCCTGGGCAGCATTTTTGGCGGCCTCTGGATCGGCCGATTGCGCGTGGATCGCCCGCGGCGCCAACAGCAAAAAGAGGCCCAAGGCGACCGCCAAAATCTTCCGCATGAATCCTCCGAACTCGAGTGTCTGCATAGTAATGACGCAGATCGGGCGCTGTGGGCGCCTGGAGACACGAAAAAACCATTGAGCCCAAGCTAATGCACAGCGGAAGCGGCTGTCGAGGTTAGGAGCCTCAGACTGCGCGGAGGACGCGCGCAGGTAGGAAGATGATTGCGCTAACCAGGTCAAGCACTCCGCCCACGGCGATGCCCACCAGGCGAAAAGGCAGCAAGAGCAACCAGACGATGGGATAGAGCACCAGAGCCAGGAGCGCCAGCGGCCAGCACAACACAAGAAGGATGCACCAGAGAAGGAATTTGACCATGTCTTTCAGC
>JBEKWT010000384.1:0-3293 GCA_049512795.1 Occallatibacter sp. | reverse complement strand
TCACGGCTACCGCCGCAGTGGGAGCCGCCTTCATCGACGCGGAAGAACAGCTCTGGCGAAAACGAAAGAATGCGGCGGTCCGGCTGCCAATGCAGGAACGCTCCGTAGTCGACCGGCTGCCGCGCACGCAGCCGCGAATAGAGTGCCGCCGCGCTGCCCTGCGCTTTGATCGAAAACGGGGCCGTGAAGTTCAGCTGATACACATCTCCGGCGCGAATCCATTCATGAATCGCGGCGATGCGCCGGGCGTATTCGGTCTCAGTGAGCGCAAATTCCGCGGCGATCTCCGGCTCCGGCGCTCGATCTGCCGTCTCCGCAATCGGCAACTGGCTGCGGAATCGCTCGAGCTCCGGCGGCTCACCGCCGACGAAACTCCCCAATTGGTGATCGAATTTGTAGCTCCGCGCGTAGATCCCAAACCAGGCCAGCGGCTCGCCTGATTTCGGCGCGCGCGTTCCTGCCTTCGGCTCAAAGCAGCTTGCGCACTCGTAGCTGAAGAATCCCGCCGCACAATGGCCCGCGGCTACTGCGATCTCAATTTCGGCAAACAGTGGAGGAATCTCTGCCGCCGAATACGCGACGCACACGCGCGAAGGAGCCGTGAACAATTGCGTCCACGGTTTTTCCCTGGTTTCGGAGTCGTTCTGTTTCCCGCCCTCAAGCAGCACGGTGGCTGGCGTCTGCTCCACCAGTGCATAGATCTCCGCGGGAAGGGGAATGCGCCGCGTCATGCAGGCAGTCTAAGACCCGCCCTGCACCGTGAGAACAAATGTGGTAGGTGGCGACGTAATCGCAGTGACGCCGTTGGTCGACTGCCCTGTGACGGTGACGGTGTATGTGCCGTTGGGTGTCGCGGTAGGATGCGACGGGCCATGTTGGTAGTAGTCGTAGAGCGGCTTACATGCGGTCGTACCCAGCGCGGTCACCAGGCCGATCAAAGCAACCAGCGCAGTGCGCTGCAACCAGCGCCGCCGGCGCGCACCCCAGGCGAGTCCACCGAGCCCAAGCATGCCCGGCAGGAGAATGGCCCAGGCGACGGAACTGGCTCCGCCCCGGAGCAGCGCCGGCCTCACAAGCTGGTTTGTCAACTGCGCCTGAGTTTGAAGCAATAGGGAGCTGACCGGCGGGCATGCGGACGGGAGCGAATTCGCGGGACAACTCGTTGGCGTGGTGGGCAGAATCTCCAACGTCTCCGGAGTAAAGGTGCACGAAGCTTCGCTGGGAAGGTTTGAACACGAAAGAGTGACGAACATGGGCGCCGTGAGAGCAGCATTGTTTTCCGGCACCACTGTGACAGCAATGGTGCCTGCCTGACCGGCCGTGAGCGTGAGCGGCAGAGTCGAAGGCGGCACGGGCGCCAGCGTAAGCGCAAAATTCGGAGTGGAGCTGGTTTGGGCTGAAACATTGCTGGTGACCGAGGCCGAGCTCAGGTGCGATGCATCGCCCGAATACACAGCGCGCAGGGCGTGATCTCCGCCTGCCAGCGACAACACCGGCGTCGCCTCTCCTGCATTGTTCAAGGCCGCTTCGGCCAGTTCGCGGTCCCCGTCGTCAATGATCACGACGCCGCTCGCAGGCAGGCCGTCCGCGCCGGTCACGGAAACCCTGGCGGTAGCCTGCGTATGCCCGCCCTGCTCGGTGGTTTCCACGGTCAGATAAGTATGTGTCGTGACTTGTTGCGCCGATGCGGCCGCTGGCAGCACGGCCAGCGCCATTGCGATACCCCACCCCGCGAACAAATCAGGCCGCAATCCGCGGCAGTTCAACCCTCTCACTTGCACCTGCTCCAGTTCTCCAGCCCGTTTTCCAGAAGGATCGCGCCCGCGTCCAGCGGCGGTTCGCGTAAGGACTCTGCGCAAACCCTTATTGTATCTGGCAGGGGCGCATCCCGGCCAACCCACCGCTCTCTCCATCGGCCTTCTCTTTGACGTTTCACCGGGGGGAACGCCATCCGGCCGCCGCGCTAGACTTTCACCGTAGGTGCATTGCTATGACAGAGACTGTTCCACGCCCCCAGCTTGCACAACTCACGGCCGTGCTCGACGATCTTCGCGCCAAGGGTACGCACTTTAATCTGCGCGTGCTCGACGACCAGCAGGCGCCGGTTTGCCACTACGACGGCCGCGAAGTGATCAACCTGGCCAGCAATAACTATCTGGGCCTGGCCAACCACCCGAAACTTATTGAAGCGGCCATCGCCGCCACTCGCGCCTTCGGCGTGGGCTCGGGCGCGGTGCGTACAATCGCCGGAACCATGCGCATTCACATGGACCTTGAGGAGAAGATCGCGCGATTCAAGAATGTCGAGGCTTGCGTGGTTTTCCAGAGCGGATTCGCGGCCAACGCCGGCACGGTGAGCGCGATCCTCGGCAAGGAGGACTTCATCCTCTCCGACGAGTTGAATCATGCCAGCATCATCGACGGAGCGCGGCTGTCGCGAGCCACGATTAAGGTCTTTCGCCACAAGGACGCGGCCCACTGCGAGGAATTGCTGCAGCAGCTCGCATCTCAGCCGGGCAAGAAGCTGGTGATCACCGACGGCGTTTTCTCGATGGATGGCGACATCGGGCCCGTCGACAAGCTGGCTGCGCTGGCCGAAAAGTACGGCGCAATCATGATGGTTGACGATGCCCACGCCTCAGGCGTGCTGGGGCGGAACGGGCGCGGATCGGTCGACCATTTTGGAATGCACGGCAAGGTCGATGTGCAGGTGGGGACGCTGTCGAAGGCCATCGGCGCGCTGGGCGGCTATGTTTGCGGCACGAAGGACCTGATCGACTACCTCTACCACCGCGCGCGGCCGTTTCTGTTTTCCACCTCGCATCCGCCGTCGGTCGCGGCCACGTGCATTGCGGCCTTCGACATTCTGGAGGGTGAACCGGAGCGAATTCTTCGCCTCTGGTCAAACACACGCTACTTTCAGGGCGAGCTCAAGCGCGCCGGCTTCAACATTGGGGGCGTAAACACGCCGGCGACAGAGACGCCGATTACTCCGATCATCGTGGGCGATGGCCGCGCGGCCATGGACTTCAGCCGAGCTCTCTTCGACGAAGGCGTGATGGCGACGGGAATCGCCTTCCCCACAGTGCCCAAAGGCAAGGCGCGCATCCGCGCCATCCTCACCAGCGAACACACGCGCGCGCAGCTTGATCGCGCACTGGAAACGTTGGAGCGCGTGGCAAAGCAGATGGGGATTCTACAATAGGCACCTATGATCGCTCATCTGCGCGGCAAGCTCATCTTCAAACAGCCCGGCCAGGCCATCGTCGAGGCCGCGGGCGTCGGCTACGACG
>JBEKWT010000383.1:0-3305 GCA_049512795.1 Occallatibacter sp. | reverse complement strand
CCTCACCCCCAACGAGGTCGTCTTCTCGGCGGCGCCAACCGTTACTACCTCGGGTGGCGTCGAAACCGTCGTCCCCTCGGCCATCTCGCCCACCGCGGGCGTGGTGACGGCCACTTCCACCACCTCGCGCCAAATCCAGTTCGGCGCCAAGCTGCAGTTCTAAAGTCTCCTGCGTCCCGTACGATCCTGGGTGCCCCATCCTTCGCCTTTTTTCTGGCGAAGGGTGGGAAAGCATAACTCTCCACCTGCCGACTCGCTAACTTGCTGACTCGCTCCCTCGCTCCCTTGCTCCCTTTCTCACCCGCCCCGTCTGAGATCATCTCTAAGTGCGCCTCCCAGGCGCCGAGAGCCTGATCGGAAATGAGTGAGGGGGCGGGAATGAGGGAAATTGTCACCTACATCTTCGGGCTGGCCTTGCTGGGCAATGCATGCCTCTTTGTGCCCCAGGCGCTCGCCGTCTGGCGCAAGAAAAGCGACGAAGGCGTCTCGCTGGTCACGTTCGGCGGCTTCTGCATTCTCCAGGTCATCGGAGTCGTCCACGGCCTCTACGAGCACGACAACTCCCTCATCGTCGGCCTCGGCGCCAGCTTTCTAACCTGCGGAACGGTCACCCTTCTCACCATCATCTACCGGCTCCGCCGCCTGCGCGCCAACGCCTCGATTCCGTCCGCCTGACCCGTCCCTTCCGGCCGAGCCGCCAATTTTGACCAAAGGCTCGTGACGCCCATCACATCGCGGCTGTGGAAGGATGAGTACGACAGGGGAATGCAATCCAGCGTATACTGCTCTTCCACGGCGGCCAATGTCCCTGGAAACCCAGGAGGCGCCCCGTTATTTCCCTGGCTCAGACCCACGGAGGACCCAATGAAGATCACAGACACCGTTGACCAGGTGCTGAAGCAAAAGACCTTCAATAAGATCCTGCCCATCTCCCCCGAGCAAACGGTTCACGAAGCGCTTTCGCTCATGGCTGAGTACGACGTCGGCGCACTGATGGTCATGTCCGGATCGAAACTCATCGGCATCCTTTCCGAGCGCGACTACGCCCGCAAGGGCATTCTGGTGGGCAACCACTCGCGCGACACGCTGGTGCGCGAGATCATGAGCAGCCCCGTCGTCTCCGTCACCCCGCGTCAAACAGTCGACGATTGCATGAACCTCATGACCCAGGGTCACTTCCGCCATCTGCCCGTGCTCGACGGCGACAAAGTGATCGGCGTCATCTCCATCGGGGACATGGTCAAGTGGGTCATCTCCGGACAGGAACACGCCATCCAGGCCCTCGAGGGCTACATCACCGGCGCGTATCCCGGATAGAAGCGCATGTGCCGCAATATCAAAATGCTTTTCAACTTCGATCCTCCTGTCACGGACGAGGAGGCGCGTGCCGCGTCGCTGCAGTACGTGCGCAAAGTGAGCGGCTTTAACAAACCGTCGAAGGCCAACGAAGCAGCGTTTAATGCCGCGGTCGATGAGATCCGAGCAGCATCGATGCGGTTACTCAGCCAGCTTGAGACACAGGCGCCGCCGCGCAATCGCGAAGAAGAAGCGGCGAAGGCGAAGCTGCGGAGTATGGCGCGGTTTGGCTCGTAATACAAGCGTCGGCCACTCTATTGGCTTCTCTAGCGAAACATCCGCTCGTCGTACCGGAACGGCTTCGCGGGCCGAATTTTGACCTTGGCGAAATCGGGATGCTTCGGGTTCAACAGCACATTCCAGTCCCCGTCCACTACAGCCGAAGGAACCTTCAGCGCCACCGACCGCAGACTCGCCGCCCATTCGGAACCAAGATCGCGGCAGCGCTGGTTGTCCAGTCCCCGCCAGTTGCGCGGAAGTAAACTAGGCCCAAACGCCTCCACGCACGCATCGGGAACCGTGGCCTCGGCCATCAGCAGATCGTCTGGCGCCTCATTCGGCTGGACATTAACGAAGAATTCCAGCGCCGCCAGCGCCCGGGAAGTCGCTGTATAAACTATCGCGGTCTCCAAATGATTCCATCGGCCTGCCGCATACAGGGCGCCCGCACCGGTAAAAGCTGTGCTGCGGAAACGCTCCGGGAAGAGCCTCCATACTTGCATCAGCTATAGATCCCGTACGCGATCCTGTACAGAACCTCTTCCACCGATCGAACGCCAGGCTCGGTGTCCAGCTCGTCGAACGGCTTCCTGCCTCCGAGCGCCCGGTTTGGATTGCTCATCCAGCGCGAGGCCTTCTCATCCGATCCCAGAACCTCCCGTGCCAGCGCCACCACTCGGGCCATGCGCAGGGTCCGGTCCGATTCGTCGTGCGTCAGCCGCGATTTCATCTTGAGCCGCCGGCTCAGTGTCCGCGAAGGAATGTTCAGCCGCTCTGCCATCTGCGCCCGTTCGACCGCCAATGTTGCGGCCAAAAGCGCCACGGTCGACGCCGGCAGCCCGGAGCGCACCAGCTGCGCCAGGTCGTCCGTGCTTTTAACTGCCCGCTTGAAGGTCTTCTTGCCGCCGAGGACTTCGACGATCTCCGCAGTTCCCATCTTCGCCACCTGGCATAATTATTGCGCCATTTGGCGCAAAGGTCAAGTCAGACCAGGCGCGCACACATTTTCACCTTTCGACTCGTAGTAACGATTACTGGATAATTCGAGTGCTTCTCGCGAAGCGAGTAGCCGCCATCTGGAAGCCCCCGTTCTCGGACTCGGCGCAACTCCAAAACCGTTTACTTAAACTATCAAACGGCATTTTTCCGACCGCTTCCTGGAAGCCGAGGTAGAAGTTGTCACATTTTCTAAAAATGCTCTCCAATTCCTGCGAGGAATAACCCGATGCGTTGAGCAGGGCGTCCCATCGCTCGTCTCGATCGCGAGGATACAGAGACCCGAGCGGACTTGCCGCCTCTTGGATTAAAGCTGCCATCGTCGGCATTCCAATTGCCGAGAATCCTTCTATCCCTTCAGGAACAAGCACCCCAGTGGTGTTCCAGAAGAGCTGAAGAAAACCGCCGTTGTGAACCTCGGCAAGACACATGTGCGCTGAGAAGAGAATGACAGCGCTGTACGGTAACGGGGCTATCGAGCTGGCGAACACCTCGGGAGTATCGCCATACTCGACGGTCTCGAACAGCGGTTCGATGACTTCCCAATAGGATTCCACCGGCTGTTTCCTTTACCTGCTCGCTCACCCCAGAAAAATCCCCGCAATTGACGCCGAGATCAGGTTCGCCATCGTCCCCGCCAGCATCGCCCGCACGCCCAGCCGCGCCAGGTCGTTGCGCCGCTCCGGAACCAGCGCGCCGATGCCGCCGATCTGCATTCCGATCGATCCCAGGTT
>JBEKWT010000382.1:0-3330 GCA_049512795.1 Occallatibacter sp. | reverse complement strand
AAGCCACATCGGATGGAAGTTTTTCCGCCGAAACCGTTCCTCTCACGGTGACAGCCGGCAAGACCGAGCGTATCGTCACTCACGACGAGCTCCCTCTCAAAGCCACTCCCGACAAAATTCCCCACCTTAAGCCGGCCTTTCGCGACGGCGGAACGGTCACCGCCGCAAACTCCAGCGCGATCTCCGACGGCGCCGCCGCGCTCGTCCTCCTGCGCCGCTCTGAAGCCGATCGCCGCGGCCTCAAGCCTTTGGCAATCGTCGTCGGCCACTCCACCTACGCCAACACGCCTGCGCTCTTTCCCACCGCGCCCATCGGCGCTATCCGCGTGCTGCTCGATCGCGTTGGCTGGTCCCTTCCCGAAATCGACTTGTTCGAAATTAACGAGGCCTTCGCCGTCGTTGTCATGGCCGCCATGCGCTCGCTCGGTCTGCCACACGACAAGGTCAACGTCCACGGCGGCGCCTGTGCGCTCGGCCATCCCATCGGCGCATCCGGCGCGCGCATCATCGTCACGCTGCTCGCGGCCCTCGAGCAACGCAAGCTCCGCCGCGGCATCGCCTCGCTCTGCATCGGCGGTGGGGAAGCCACCGCCATCGCAATCGAACGACTCGGCTAGCCCAAACTCCCAAAAAATGGGTGCCCCAGGTCCCTCGCATTTGGGGACCTGGGATAGCACAAAATTCAACAAGCCTTGCTCGGTTCACCACAAAATAGGGTGCCCTATCCTAAAACTGCGACTCGCAGAGGAGAGTTTTAAGGTGGGATCGCACGAACCCCGTTCCGTCTCTTTCAACTCACCACAAAACCGGGTGCCCCATCCTAAACGCGCACTTTGCGTTTAGGGTGGGATCGCACGAATCTCAGTTTCTGATTTGTATGGGAATCTGAAAAACTACGCTCTACGCCCCCGCCAGCGCAGCTTCGCCCATACTGCCATTTTCGTCCGGCTCGGCCTCTGCGGCCGCTGGCGCGTCCACCGGTACATGAGCCAACTCCCACGCCGAGCGATCCTTCATCAGCCGCGACACAAACGCCGTGTGCATCGCGTGCCCCGCGCGAACGGCCACCACGTGACCCTCCAGCCTGTGTCCCGCCAGCGCCAGGTCGCCGATCAGGTCAAGCACCTTGTGCCGCACATACTCGTCGGGAAAACGCAGCGGCCCATTCTCCGGCCCGCGCGGCCCCAGAATGATCGCGTTCTCCGCGCTCGCCCCGCGAATCAGCCCCATGTCGCGCAGCTTGCGCTCATCGGTCTTGTAGCCAAACGTGCGCGCCGGAGCAATCTCGCTCCCATACGTCTCCGCCGCCAGATCGATGCAGGTCTTCTGCTGCCCGATCGGCGCGG
The DNA here is from genome assembly GCA_049512795.1 of Occallatibacter sp. Classification (GTDB taxonomy): domain Bacteria; phylum Acidobacteriota; class Terriglobia; order Terriglobales; family Acidobacteriaceae; genus Telmatobacter. The sequence goes on along the minus strand of JBEKWT010000382.1, from coordinate 1,984 downwards.
GAAAGTCGATCGTGTACGAGACGCGATAGCCGGCCCCTGGATAGACGCCAATAAACTTGTCGCCCTCGCGCACCTCCACTGGTTGCAACACTCGAATCGTCTCGCGCTTGCGCCGCTGCTCGCGAATCCCCACGCGTTGGAACGCCTCCACATAGGGCAGCGCGCTCCCATCCAGGATCGGCAGCTCCAGGTTGTCGATCTCCACGATCACGTTGTCGACGCCCATCCCGATCAGCGCTGAAAGCAGATGCTCCGTCGTCGAGATCAGCACGCTCTGTCGCATCAAGCTCGTCGCGTAACTCACCTTGGCTACGTTGCGGCCCGTCGCGGGAATCTCAAAGTTGTCCAGGTCCGTCCGCCGGAAAACGATCCCCGATCCCGCCGGCGCGGGCAGCAGCCGCATCGTCACCGGAGCGCCCGAGTGCAGCCCCACGCCCGAAAACTCAAGCGGTTCCGCGATCGTCTGTTCCTGGTGCGCTCCCTGGCGTGCTCTCTGACCCAATGTGCCTCTCCGGCTTTGAAAACCTTTCCAGTCTTTAGAATAGACGCTGCCGCGAAATCGGGTTGTGTGGCATTTTTGCCACACCATGCGCCAATTTGGGCCACGGAGCCTTACTAATAACCCCTCCGAAACCAGCCCATAACTGTCGTAGAATCAGAGAGCCTTACTGACTCGATCAGCTCGAATCTGGCGAAAAAAGGCGCAAATGTCCCTGGCAGATAACTCGAATACTCCCATGCGCGCTCTGCTGGCTGGCGCTCGCCGCAAGCAAGTGAGCCTGATCGCCTTCACCCGCCAGTTGGTTCTGGTCGAATCCCCCTCCGACAATAAAGCCGCCGTCGATGCCTGCCTCGCCCTCGCCGCCGCGCGCGGCAAGGAGTTAGGCGCCCGCGTCAAAATCCACCGCCAGACTGGCTGCGCGAATGTCCTTGAACTCCGCTTCGGCCCCCGCGCGAAAAATAAAGACACCGCCAGGCCCATCCTGCTCCTTGGCCATCTGGACACAGTTTGGCCGCTTGGCACTCTCCAGGCCATGCCCTGCCGGCTGCGTGCCGGCCGTCTCTGGGGTCCCGGCACCCTCGACATGAAGGCCGGCGTTGCCATGGCGTTCACCGCGATTGAAATGCTCGCCGAAGCGGACTTGCTCCGCCGCGAAATCGTGCTCCTCCTCAACGGCGACGAAGAGATCGGCAGCACCGTCTCACGCCCGATCACGGAAAAACTCGCGAAGACCTGCTCCTCTGTCTACGTTCTCGAGCCTGCGCAAGGCCTGGCCTACAAAACCGCTCGCAAGGGCATCGGCAATTGGCGAGTCGACGTAAAAGGAATCGCAGCCCACGCCGGAGTCGACTTCGAAAAAGGCGCGAACGCCATTCGCGAACTGGCTCACGTCATCGAGAAAGTTAGCGGCTGGACTGAACTCAACCGCGGTCTCACCGTCAGCGTCGGCGTCGCAGGCGGCGGCACCAGGACCAACGTCATTCCGGCCCACGCCTGGGCCGAAGTCGAAGCCCGCATCGTGCGCCGCGCCGACGGCCCGCGCATCGAACGCAAATTTGCCGCACTCAAATCACTTAAATTAATTAACCCGCGCTGCACGCTCACCGTAACCGGCGGCATCAACCGCCCGCCGATGGAGCGCAGTCGCGGAACCGTTCAGCTCTTCCGCAAAGCGCAATCGCTCGCCCACGAGCTGGGCTTCACACTCAACGAGGCCTCCACCGGCGGCGGCTCCGACGGAAACTTCACCGCGGCGCTCGGAATCCCCACCCTCGACGGCATGGGCGCGGTGGGCGAAGGTGCGCACGCCCGCCACGAGTCGGTCCTGGTCGACCATCTTGCCCCGCGGACAGCTCTATTGGCCGCCATGCTCATCAGTTGATCTGCGCATTCGGCCCCTCCGGCCTGATAAACTTCGGGGTGGAATCCAGTCGGAGATATTCGCAACCATGAATCGCTTTGTTCCCATCCTCTTCCTGGCGG
>JBEKWT010000381.1:0-3340 GCA_049512795.1 Occallatibacter sp. | reverse complement strand
AGATCACGCTCTGGCTTTGGTTCACGGTGCTGTTCGCCAACTTTGCCGAGGCCATGGCGGAGGGCCGTGGCAAAGCACAGGCAGACACGCTGCGCAAGGCCAAGGGCGAGACAATTGCCAAGCGCTATAAGGCAGACGGCAGCTTTGAAGAGGTGATCAGCGGAGCTCTTCGCGCCGGGGACGTGATTTACGTCGAAGCCAACAACTACATTGCGGGCGACGGCGAAGTGATCGAAGGCGTGGCTTCGGTGGACGAGTCGGCCATCACGGGTGAATCGGCTCCGGTGATTCGCGAGGCCGGCGGCGACCGCTCGGCCGTGACCGGCGGCACGAAGGTGCTATCGGATTGGATCAAGGTCAAGATCACATCGAATCCCGGTGAAACGTTTCTCGATCGCATGATCGCGCTGGTTGAAGGCGCAACGCGGCAGAAGACTCCGAACGAGATTGCCCTCAGCATTCTGCTCTCGGGCCTGACCATTATCTTTCTGCTGGCCGTGGTCACGCTGCAGCCATTCGCCATCTACTCGAGCGCTCCACAGACGGTTTTCGTCCTGGTGTCGCTGCTGGTGTGCCTGATTCCCACCACCATCGGCGGGCTGCTCTCGGCCATCGGCATTGCCGGCATGGACCGGCTGGTGCAATATAACGTGCTGGCCATGAGCGGACGCGCCGTGGAAGCTGCAGGCGATGTGAATACGCTGCTGCTCGACAAGACCGGCACTATTACGCTCGGCAACCGCCAGGCAACAGAGTTTATGACCGCGCCGGATGTTAGCCAGGAGCGGCTGGCCAACGCCGCACAGCTTGCATCGCTTTCCGAGGAGACTCCAGAGGGCCGCTCGATTGTGGTGCTGGCCAAGGAGAAGTACAACCTGCGTGGCCGCGACCTGGCCGGCATTCACGCCGAGTTCGTTCCGTTCACAGCGCAAACCCGCATGAGTGGCGTAAACCTGCCTGGTACACGGATCCGCAAGGGCTCTGTGGATGCGATCTCGCGCTTTCTTGAGGAGCAGGGCTCCTCATTGCCGCAGAAGGTTCGCGAACACGTGGAGGAGATCGCACGCGCCGGCGGCACGCCGCTGGTGGTGGCGGAGAATTCAACCGCGCTCGGCGTCATTTATCTCAAGGACATCGTGAAGGGCGGCCTAAAGGATCGGCTGGCGCGGCTGCGCGCCATGGGCATTCGCACCATCATGATTACAGGCGACAATCCGCTGACCGCCGCGGTGATTGCGCGTGAGGCCGGTGTGGACGACTTTCTGGCCGAAGCCAAGCCCAAGGACAAGATGGACCTGATCAAGAGCGAGCAGGGCAAGGGCAAGCTGGTGGCGATGACCGGAGACGGCACCAACGACGCGCCCGCGCTGGCGCAGGCCGATGTGGGCGTGGCGATGAACTCCGGCACGCAGGCTGCCAAGGAAGCGGGCAACATGGTGGATCTCGATTCCAATCCCACCAAGCTGATCGAGATTGTGGAGATCGGGAAACAGTTGCTGATGACGCGCGGCGCGCTGACCACTTTTTCTATCGCCAACGACGTGGCCAAGTACTTCGCCATCATTCCCGCCATGTTTGCCGGAGTCTTCCCGGTGCTGGGCGCGCTCAACATCATGTATCTACATTCGCCGCAGTCGGCCATTCTCTCGGCGGTGATCTTCAACGCGGTGATTATCGTGGCGCTGATTCCTCTGGCGCTGAAAGGCGTAAAGTACGAGCCCAAGGCCGCCGATGTGCTGCTGCGCAACAACCTGCTCATCTACGGCGTCGGCGGCATCATCATTCCGTTCATCGGCATCAAGGCCATCGATCTGTGCCTGGTGGCGCTGCATCTGGCGTAAGCGCGGGCTGCTCAAAGGAGATTGAACGTGCATTCGAATGGGGCGATTGACGAAGAGCTTGGAACTCGTGAAGGGCATCACGTAGCGCATGTGCAGGAGTCCCCGGTGAAGCATTCGCTGTGGGGCACGTCGATACGATTCACCATCGTGACCGCGGTGATCTTCGGCCTCGGCTATCCGCTGCTGATGACCGGGCTGGCCAGAGTTCTGTTTCCGCGCCAGGCTGCCGGAAGCCTGATCGTGCGCAACGGGCAGGTGATTGGCTCCGAACTCATCGCGCAGAGCTTTACCTCCGACAAATACTTCCACCCGCGTCCTTCCGCGGCGGGCAACGGCTATGACGCCACATCTTCCGGCGGCACCAATCTTGCGCAGTCCAACGCGAAGCTGCCCGTGCGTATGCAGGCCGACATCGACAAACTGTCGGCTGAGAATCCAGGCAAACCGGTGCCGATCGATGCGGTGACCTATTCCGCTTCGGGGCTTGATCCCGACATTACTCCGGACAACGCTTACTTTCAGGCGCCGCGCATCGCGAAGGCACGCGGGCTGACAGAAGCGGCTGTCCGCAGCCTGATCGATCAGCATATCAAGGGGCGGACACTCGGATTCATCGGCGAACCCCGCGTGAATGTGCTGGATCTGAACCTCGCGCTGGACGGCGCAGCGAATTAGGCAGCGAACGATCTTTTGGCAGCGGCTCCCCAAGCCAATTTGAGCGGGACGGGCAAACCAGCCCTCCCGCTTTTCTTTTGTGCGGGGAATTCCTACGAAGTGCTGTGAGGAGTTTTTCGGACGAGAGAAGGGCTCAAGTCCAGGCTAGAATGTTCTGCGGCCTTCGAGCGCGCGCGCCATCGTTACCTCGTCGGCGTATTCGATGTCGCTGCCGGCGGGAACGCCCGCTGCGATTCGTGTGATCTTGACGGAAAAGCCGCGCAACGCAGTTGCCGGCCAATCGGCCGTGGCTTCGCCCTCAAGCGTGGGACGGTAGCACGGGTGACTTCGACGCACATGTATGCGCCGAGTCTCGAATCACGCGCCTCAGCGAGTGGCCTGGTCAGCGTGATGGGCAGTTCATTTCTTCTTTTTGGGCTGCTTGGGGATGCTGTTGAGTAGATTAGCGACCGCGCTCGTCAACGCATCCCCCTTGGCAAGACCAAATATCTCCCATGTCAAATTGGTCAGATTCGCCGACGTTGCATCCATCATCGCGTTGTTGAGATTCGCCTGGGGAGTCGGCTGCAACGGCCTGAATTGGCCTGTGCCTTCGCCGCTCCAGAGTTTGCTTCCGCGCCCGCCGCAGATGGGCAGGTGGTCCTTGCCCTGCATGTCGCACAGGATGCCGTCGACGGTGGCCACCGGAATGCCGGGGGCACCGTAGTGAAGGTCTTTCACAGTCATCACCATGGCCCAGCGCGCGTCCGGCGGCGGAGTATCCTGCTCAACGGCCGCGTAATGCCTGGACTCGAGAATCTTCGCCTCATACTTGCGCAAGCCGT
>JBEKWT010000380.1:0-3344 GCA_049512795.1 Occallatibacter sp. | reverse complement strand
AGCGTGACGCGAACGCCGAGCACTGCGAACATGCAGGCGTATTCCACGCCGATGACGCCGCCGCCCACCACGACAAGCGTTTTGGGCAGCACGTCCAGGCCAAGAATCTGGTCGCTGTTGATGATGGTCTTGCCGTTCACCGGCACTTTGTCTGACGCAGCGGGTTTAGTGCCCACGGCGATGATGATCTGGCCGGCCGTGAGCGTTGTATCGCCCTGCGGCCCCTCTACCCGAATCTGGTGAGGGTCGAGGAAGCGGGCGATGCCGTGCACCACATCGATGCCGTTGCGCGAAAGCTGCGCCTCGGTCACGTCCACCTCGGTCTTGATTACGGCTTGGACGCGAAAGGCCAGGTCCGCCATCGTGATCTTTTCCTTCACCCGGTAGTTCACGCCGTAGATCGACCGATAGTTATAGCCGGAAAGGTGCAGCACCGCCTCGCGCATGGTCTTGGAGGGAATGGTGCCGGTGTTGATGCACACGCCCCCAACCACGGAGCGAGCCTCAACCACCATCACCCGCTTGCCCATCTTGGCAGCAGCCACGGCGGCGCGTTGCCCCGCAGGCCCGGAACCGATTACGACCAGGTCATACTCTTGCGCGCTCATGCCAATCTCTCTCCGCTTGGGAACTGTCTCAGGGCTTACCGCAACGATGGGCCGAGGCTCCGCGGCCTGGCGGCTGTCATTCCAGAATAACTGTACACGGAGGGCGCATAAGGGAGATGAAAACTTCGGCAAGCCATCGCGACCGGGGCCGAAGCTGGGGTTGCACCGGTTTCGGGGTAGGCGGGAAGCTCCGGCGAGCAAGTTACGTTCACTCGCCGGAGCCGCAGATTGGGGTTCCCGCCGGCTGAATCCCGGTTAGGACCGGCACAACCGGCATCGCGTGTGCGCGGCTCCAAATTCGCAAATTGATTCGCGAACGAGCCGCGCGATTCCAGCTGTGGGCACGTTCATCTTTTTCGAATGATGTTATTCACCCTATCGGCGGAATTCGGCTCGGCTTGAGTATCAAGCTGGCGTGAAAGAACCAAAGGAATGACCCGATTGCGGCGAAAAAGCGGTCCCTCTCTTGCGCACCTCCATTGGTTATTCCGGCGGTCACTCCCCGGCGCGCTCAAAATGCTTTACGCTCATACCATGGAATTCAAACTCCTCGAACTCGAGCGCGAGCCGGTCGAATTCGACCTGGAGCTCAAGCCAGGCGCAATTGATTTCGGCGACGAGGCCGAGCAAATGGGCAATCTGGCGACCTCCGGGAGCGCCGAAGTGATTCACGAGCACCGTGGACCCAGAGAAATCGTCCCCGACATCCGCCTCCGGGGCCGTTTCGCGGGCCAATTTCAGGTGCCCTGCGCCCGCTGCATTGAGCCGGTCGAGATTCCCCTGGCTGCCGAGTTCGACCTCATCTTTCGCCCCATCGGCGCCGACTCCGAACCCCCCGAGCGCTCCATAACTGCGTCGGAGACCGAAATCGGTTATTATCAAAAGGACAGTCTGTTGCTTGAAGATGTGCTGCGCGAGCAGGTGCTTTTGTCCCTGCCGGTCAGGACGCTGTGCAAGCCCGACTGCAAGGGACTTTGCCCGCGCTGCGGAGCCAACCGTAACACCCAGCCCTGTTCCTGCGAAGTGGGTCCGAACGACCCCCGCTGGGAAGCACTGACCGGGTTGCGCGGCCGGATTAAGTCCTGAAAATTCATCCCTTTGGAACTGGGGTGCGTCTTACTTCGACGCGCTCCCGTTCCGGCGCCCGCAACGAGGGCTACCGGGCCAGATTTGAAAGGAATTCGATCATGCCGAACCCGAAAAGGCGCCATTCTACGCGCCGCACCGCCAACCGCCGTGCTCACGACTTTCTTACCGCTACCGGGCTCTCTGAGTGCCCCAATTGCCACGAAAAAAAGCTGCCCCATCAGGCCTGCGCCAAGTGCGGCGAGTACAAGGGCCGCTCCGTGCTCGCAGTGAAGGAAGAGAAGTAAATCGCAACCCCAATGCTCACCGACATCGCGCTTGACGCAGTTGGTACCGATAAGGCTCCCGAGCCGGAGATTAGGGGAGCCATCCTTGCCTGCCGAACTCTCCCCGTGCGGGTCCATTTGATCGGGCCCGAGCCGGAGCTCCGCGACCTGCTCGATGAGCATCTCGAAGACGAAGACGAAGACCTGCCCATCGTCATCCACCACGCGTCAGAACGGATTGGAATGGATGAGAAGGCTGCCCACGCCGTGCGCACCAAGCGCGACAGCTCGCTGCGCGTGGGTCTCAAGCTGGTGCGCGAGGGCAAGGCGGCGGGCTTTGTCACCGCGGGCAACACTGGCGCGGCCATGGCCACCGCCAAGATGGTGCTGGGCGGGCTTTCCGGCGTCGACCGTCCCGCTCTTGCCACTCCCATGCCCACTTCCAAGGGAAATCCCTGCGTGCTCCTCGACGTCGGCGCCAACGTCGACTGCAAAGCGCAAAACCTCGAGCAATTCGCCGTCATGGGCGAGATGTACGCCCGCAGCGTGCTCAAGATCACGCGGCCGCGCGTCGGCCTTCTTTCCATAGGCGAGGAAGAATCCAAGGGCAACGAGCTCACCCGCGAAGCGTTCCCGCTCCTCAAAGCCCTGCCCATCAACTTCATCGGCAACGTGGAAGGCCGCGACATCTTCAATGGCCAGGCTGACGTGATTGTCTGCGACGGCTTTGTCGGCAACGTGGCCCTTAAAGCCAGCGAAGGCGTCGGACGATTTGTGCGCGACGTTCTGCGCGCCTCCCTCACCCGCACCGTAACCGCGCAGGTGGGTGCGCTGCTTTCGCGCCGCGCCTTCAACGAATTTCGCCGCCGCCTCGACTACACCGAATACGGGGGCGCGCCGCTGCTCGGGGTCCGCGGCGTCTGCATCATCGGCCACGGTTCTTCAAACGATGTCGCCATCTACAACGGCATCCGCGTCGCCCACGAGTTCTCGCGCTCAGGCGCAAACGAGCGCATCGAGCAGGCCTTCGCCGGCCGGCCCAAGCCGCGCTCAGATGACGGCGCCGACGCTACCATTCACTAATCGGTGATTTGTGTCTGCCAGAGCTGATAAACCGGCGCATCCTCCGGCGCTCGACCCGGCGGTGCTTGCGCAGTTGGCCTGTCCGGCCTGTTTTGGGGACCTGCGCCTTGAGGAATCGCGCCTCGACGGCGCGCGTCTAGTCTGCAACGCCTGCCGCCGGGCCTATGCCATCGTCGATGGGATTCCCGTCCTCATCATCGAGCGCGCGGAAGGGCCAGGCGGCGAAAGCTGAATGTAGCCCTAGTGCTGGCTGTGCCGCCAACCCCAATAGGCCTTTTTGTCGTCGTCGCTGCGCTTGTTG
>JBEKWT010000379.1:0-3384 GCA_049512795.1 Occallatibacter sp. | reverse complement strand
CGCCGGATGGGCTGTGCGGGAGCTTCGAGCGGGCAAACGGCTCGTTGGCGACCGGCTCGTCGAAGGCGCCGCAATCAAGACCGCCTGAGTCCAATTTCGGGTTCTTCAGGCACTCCCTTCCACGATTCCAGCAGGACTCGTGTGCCCATGTCGCGTCCGTGATCGGCACAATTCCCTGAAAACAAAGGAAAATTCCGCAGTTGTAACGTTTCTGTGGCGTGTTGAGACTTCCGCTTGGGCAGCAGATGAGCGAATCTCGCCATCAACGGCGGGCAGTCTGACCGGTTGGGTGGCCGATGGGGGGGACCTAGCTGGTTCACTTGCCCGTTCAGGCTTCCGCCGTATTCGATCCTGACTTTCCCGGAGGTAAATATGAATCAACTGCACGCAGTAAGGGCGCAGCTCGGTGCAATTGGCCGCTGCGCTTTGGTGGGGATGCTTGTGGGAATGCTGGCGACACAGGCCGTGGCCGAGGGTGCGACGGCTGTGACCCCGAAAACGACGGCGAAGCCCGAGACGACAAGTGCCCCGAGCGGATCCCCGGAACAGATCAACCTTGCAACAACAGCCAACCTTCCGCTGGCAGCGCAGGACAGCGCAACTGCCGATGTGAACACTCTGCCGGATGCGCCGGCGTCGGCGCCGGCGGGAACAAGCGACTCGGCGAGCCTGACCATGCCGCCCGAACTGAAGGCGATGATGGACGACGCCCAACAGAACTCGCAGAACCTTCAGTCGGCTCCCTCAACCAAGAGCCACGGGTTGCAGAGGCCGGGAATGCTGGTGATGGGGATTGTCGGCATACCGCTTATAGGTTTTGGCACCTACGTCATGACACGCAGTGTCTCCAAGGATGCAGGTCTTAAGAATGCGTTCGGCGCAGCTTTTCTGGTGCCAGGCGCGGCGATGTCCGCGATCGGCTTTACCTTTGCGTTCAAGCCCAAGCACTGACCCGTGATGATACGGCGCGGCGAATCAGGTAAGGGGGTCTCCGGCTTCGGCGAAGGCCCTCTCTGTTTTATGATCCAACTCTCAAAACATCGCGTCGATTCTCGATGGAGAGGGTCGATATGCTCTCCGAATCGGAGTCTGCATGGCCAAAGTGGGGTACTTTCGCGCGTGGTAAGATCATCCCGTATCCGCGGAAAAGGCTCCAGATGCCGGGCACCATCGAAAGCCACGCTTCCCCCCGCACTCCCGACTCGCGATCGCAGGCGATACACGCAACGCTGGAGCGGTTGCTCGGGACGCAGCATTTCTCTGCGTCCAGTCGGCGCGGGCAACTGCTGCGCTATCTGGTGGAGCACACGCTCAAGGGCGACGCCGACAAGATCAATGAGTATGCGATTGGGCTGGATGTCTTCCAGAAGCCGACTTCGTTCGATCCGCGCATTGAATCGCTGGTGCGAACGGAGTTCAGCCGGCTGCGCCAGCGGCTTAAGGACTACTACGCGGAAGGCGGGCGCCGCGACGCAATCGTCATCGACTTTCCGCCGCGCAGTTATGTGGCGAGTTTTACCTTCCGCGATGCCTCCAAGCTGCGCGAGACAACTGCTTTTCCCGACCCCGCACCCGCTCTCGAACTGGCGCCGCCGAGTGCGCGGCGGGCGCGGCGGCTTTGGCTCATAGGGGCCATCGCCGTGACCTGCGTCGCCGCAGTCGCAGCAATCATGCTGTGGAATCATCACGCGTCGCTTGCCGCGGCGAAGCAGCCGATCAAGGAGCCGATTCAGGCGATTGTCGTGCTGCCCTTCGAGAACTACTCGCCCGATCATCAGGACGACTATATCGCCGATGGAATTACGGAAGAGCTGACCAACGATCTGGCGCAATGGCGCGAGTTGCGTGTGGTGGCGCGGACCTCCGCGTTCGCTTTCAAGGGCAAGGGCGAGGACATCCGCACCATCGGACAGCAGCTCAATGCCGACACGGTGCTTGAAGGCAGCTTCACCCGCGATGGCAATCGCGTGCGCATCACCGCGCAGCTGAACCGGGCCACCGATGGATACCATCTGTGGTCGCACTCCTACGAAACACAGTCGAATGACATGCTGGCCATGCAAGACGAGGTGGCGACTTCGATTACGGACGCGATTCGGCTGATACGTGGAGGGTCGGCTCCCGCGATCCACGAGCCCACGACGAATCCCGAGGCGCACGACCTGTACCTCCAGGGGGAATATCAATACTACCTGCATACACAGGAATCTCTGGCCAAGGCGATCGAATTGTTTCAAGCCGCCATCGCCAGGGATCCGAACTTTGCGCGAGCGTACCTGGGAGTCGGTCTGGCGGAGCTCGCCGAATCGTCGATGACGACGGTGACGCAGGAAGAGACGCTTCCGCGGGTGCGCGCGGCGGCAGAGAAGGCCATTGAAATCGATCCGAACCTGGGCGACGCGCACGGTCTGCTCGCAGATGTGATCTACACCTGGGAATTGAAATGGAACGATGCCGAAACGGAGTATCGGCGCGCAATCGATCTGGGGGCCGGCGCGGAAGTGCGAGCACGGTATGGCTGGTCGCTGGCTACGCGCGGACGCTTCGCCGACGCGCACGAGCAGCTGCGCTTGGCAGCGGAACAGGACCCACTCTCTATCCTGCCGCCATTCGATGAGTTTCTGGCCTCCTACCTGGAGCGAGACGTGGCAGGGCAGCAAAGGGCGCTTGATCGCTTGCACCAGATAAATCCCCAGTTCTTTGGCGGACCTGCATGGACGCTCGTAGGAGCGATGGCGCGTCACGACTGCGCAGCAGTCCTGGGCAACGCGACCCAATTCGCCAAGACATTTCCCAAATTGCCGGTAACTGAGACGATGCTGGCATTTGACGCCGTGTGCAGAAACGACAACATGGCAGCGCTGGATCGGATCAGGCAGATGAAGGCCGACCAGGCGCCGCACTACCAATTGGCAATTGTCTACGCCCTGCTGCACGACAAGGATGAAGCGCTTGCGGAGTTGAACAGGGCTGCCGACGCGCATGAGGGCCAGATTCTCTATATCAAGTACGAGCCTTTCTTCGATGAGATCCGCAACGATCCCCGGTATGTGGCGCTGGAGAAGCGCGTGGGGCTGATAACCTGAATTCATGAAATTCGGCGTGGTGGTTTTTCCGGGGTCGAATTGCGACCACGATACCTACAATGTGATTGCCGAGGTGGCGCGGCAGCCCGTTGTTTTCTTGTGGCATGACAGCGAGGATCTGCAGGGCGTGGACGCGGTGCTGGTTCCCGGCGGATTTGCTTACGGGGACTATTTAAGGACGGGCGCGATTGCGCGTTTTTCGCCGGTCATGCAGGCGGTGAAGCGGTTTGCCGCGGGCGGCGGACTGGTGCTGGGGATTTGCAACGGATTCCAGATATTGACTGAGAGCGGATTGCTG
>JBEKWT010000378.1:0-3391 GCA_049512795.1 Occallatibacter sp. | reverse complement strand
AGGTCGTCGCTCACCTTGGCAAATGCCTTGTCCAGCCCACCCTCGCCCACGTAGAAATGCTTCCCACCCGTCTGTTCGGCCAGCGTAATCAGCGCGTGTTCGCCGCCAGTGTCGCGCCCGGCGCTGGCTTCAATCGGCACGTCGATGAGCGAATAAATCATCACCTCGTTCTTCAGCGCAGCCTCCACCGCCTGCGCGTAGGTTGAAGACTTGGCCGTGTCGTCCCCGTCCGAGATGAGCACCAGCACTTTGCGCCCCTGCCGCTTGCCCAGCGCTTCGGAGCCCAGGCAAATCGCGTCGTACAGCGCGGTCGCCCAATCGGCGTGCAGCCCATTCAAACCGTGATCGATCTGCGACAGATTATTGGTGAACGGAGTCAGCTCGGTGACGTCCGTTGCAAACTCGAGCACGCTCATCTGGTCCTGCGGCCGTAGAATGTCGTGAGCAAAGTGCCGTGCCGCGTTCGCCTCCTCGTCCAAATCCTTGCGCACGCTCCCCGACGTGTCGATGGCCAGCGTCAGATTCAGCGGCACCTCCGATTGCCGCTCGAACAACGCAATCTGCTGCGGCCGGTTATCCTCGAACACGGCAAAATCATCTTTGGTCAGCCCGCCGACTAGGGACCCATTCTTGTCCGTCACGTTGACGAAGATGTTCACCAGCTTCACGTCAACGTGGAACGTGGCCTCTTGCGCAGTCATCGCCACCGGAGCCAGCGCCGCCATCGCGCAAAAACCGGCGATCGTCCATGCGCCGCGAACGCCGCCAAGCCTAGTCCTCATGCGGCTCCTCTGCGATCGGTGCGCCGGATCTGGTTTCTGTGACCTGGGATTCGAAAGTCGCTGGCTCAGCAATGCTCAGTCCCTCGGGGAACGGCTCGCCCGGCGCCCACACTGCGCCATCGGCAAATGTCTCCTTCTTCCAGATGGGTACGGTTTGTTTGATGGAGTCGATCAGCCAGCGGCAGGCTTCAAACCCAGCCGAGCGGTGCGCCGATGCAACCACGATCAGCACGCTCGTCTCGCCAATCTCCAGCCGCCCCAGACGGTGAATGATCGTCACCTGGCGCGCACCGAATCGCTCGCGCGCCTTCCCGCCCAGCTCCCGCATCTGCCGGATCGCCATCTCTTCATAGGCTTCGTAGTCCAGATAAATCGTCCGGCGTCCTCGCGAATGGTTGCGCACGATCCCGTCAAACACCACCACAGCGCCGTCCTCGCCGCTCTTGGCCGCGGCAATCATCCTGCCCGCATCGATCGCCTCCCGCGTCATTGCGACAAGGACATTCGGCTCACCGTCGCTCTCGTCCAAAGCATTCGCCCCGCGCGCAGCACCCGCACGCCCAGTCCCCGTGCGCGCCGCCCCGCCCGAAACCGGCGGCAACAACCCGACTTCATCGCCGTCGTAAAGGATCTGTCCGGCCTGCGCATATTCGGCGTTCACGCTCACCGCAATGCCGCGGAATGCCTCTTTTGGCGCGCGTTCCGGCAGCCTCGCGGGCAGCAGCTCAAGCAACGTCGCCACCGTCGCGCCCTCCGGCAGCTCGACCGCAGTGGCGGCGGGACTCAGCCACTCCGTCAAAATCCCAAACGGAATCACGTATACCTGCATGGTAAGAAAAAGCATATCGCCTGCTGCTTAGACGTATCTGCCTGGAATCAGGCGTCGCATGGATGGCGGTTCAGACGGCCTTGTACAGAAATCCGGTCGGTGTGCCCCACAGGTTCCGGGCCCGGTCTTCGTAGAAGATGCTGAGCTCGATCCCGGAAAGATCGAAATCGAACAGCGGAACGCGATCGAAAGTGTAGTCGGCCCGCGGCGAATACTCATCGCCTCCGCAGTCGATCATCAATGAATCACCGCTCGACAGGCGCTCAGGATGTGTCAGCAGCATGCAGCCAATGGCAAAAACGCCCAGGCAGAATTCATTGCCGGCCAGGGCCATCCGCGTGCGCCGCGCGGAGGATCCGCGATGCAGCATGCCCGCCTGCGCGGCGACCACCATGATGTCGCTCCCGGACTGCTGATCCGCCAGAATCTTCTCTCCGAGCGTGCTGCGCTCGGTTTGCCGCAGATACTTTTCTCCCAGCCGCCCGGCAATGCGGTTGGAAAACCTGCGCCGCGAGGCAAGAACCCCAAGCACCGTCTCTACCGCTTCGTTATATGTAGGCGCCAAAGCCTGCCACCGCGGGATTGCAAACCAACCTTCGGGTTCTTCGGGCAACGGCAGCCGCCCCAGCTTCTCCTGGCAGTTGGCCAGTGCAGGAAACAGCTTTCTCAGCTCCGTTACCTGCGCTTCCACTGGCCGCAAACGGTAGGTCGGTGGATACGCCCTGTTCGATGGCACTTCCTCGTCTTCAAACTTATGGCTCACCGTATGGCTGTGGATGATTTCGAATAACGCCGCGCTGGCCTCGGCTTTGAGCTTGCCGGAGTCTTCAAGAACAGCCTGCGTGCTTTGCCGGTCAAGTTGCTCAATGGCCTCGCGGTAAGCGCTCTCGACAGCCTCGCCAAGGCATTCCTGCAGTAGTTTGTTTTGCTGCTCGGTGGTGTTTCCCGATAGATGCAGCGGAACGATCGTGTGAGTGGTTGCCATAGTCGAGCTCTTTGACCGGTTTCACAATGCCTGCGCTCTGGCCGCTTCCGTGTGGGTCCGCAAGAAGCGAGAAACCACTCAGCCGCAGTGGCTTCAGGGTGAGGCAAATGTAGGAACCTAAGCGCGCGAGCGCGCTGGGTTCCATGGCCTTCATCGGCAAATCTGCCGTCTCACCAGCCAGATTCAGACTTGTAGCGCAGCGGCTCGTGCCAACTTTGAACTACCCTTCATCCGAAATCAGACGCGCGGCCCGAATCGGGACAATCGTCGTGTTTTCTTACTCAACAAAAAAAGGCCGGCTCAAGCGGTTCCACAATTGCTATACCCGGTTCCGCAACCGCCGAGTGGCTTTTTCATCGGGAAAAAGCCACCCTACGAGAGCTTGGATAGGGCACTTGAATTGTGGAACCGCTCTTTTTCGCCGGCCTGCTTACAAGAAAAAATGGGAAATGCTTATGCCGCTGCGCTCGCTGTCCGGATCGCCGGTGCAGGTTGCAATTGCGGCCGAGCCGCCAGCAGCGGTAAAGCCACTGCCAGCACGTCCTCGATCTCGCTCGCGTAATGCACCGTCACGCCTTCCATCATCTCCGGCATCAGGTCCTCCTCCACGTTCTGGCGGTTCTCTGCCGGCAGAATGATCTGTTCCACGCCGGCCCGCCGCGCCGCCAGGAATTTCTCCTTGATCCCGCCCACCGGCAATACGTTCCCGCTCAGCGTGATCTCGCCCGTCATCGCCGTTAACGGCCGCACAGGTGTATCCGTCAGCAACGACGCCAGCACCGTGGCCATGGTCAC
>JBEKWT010000377.1:0-3393 GCA_049512795.1 Occallatibacter sp. | reverse complement strand
CACTCTCCTTCATCCGCGCGCGTCAAAATGAGAACGTCGAGTCGCGGGAACGGCGGAGCGCGCGTCAGCGCAAGAAAGCCCCCAGGGGCAAGAAGGCCCCAGGGGATTGAACCGTGCCCGAGGAAATGAATCGTGCCCGATGGTTTGGAATCCGTGTCCGGAGTCGCCTCTGACGTCGCTGCAGACATTGAGAGCGCCGGCGCCGCTGTGGCTGCCGCCGCTACCGGCCCCGCCGAAAAGGCAACCCAGTCCAAATGGTACCTCTGGCGCAAAAGCGGCACCGCCCTTATCGCTTATCTGCTCGACAGCGAGGTGCACACCTTTGCCTTCAGCGTGGCCGCCAACGCCATCATCTCGTTTATTCCCTTCGTCGTGCTTCTTTACACGCTGGCGCTCTCGGTCTTTCACTCTGAAGCGATGAGGGGTGTAGTGGACGACATGGTGAATTACTTCCTGCCGTCAGCGACCAAGCAGTCGGACTGGTTGGCGACGACCATCGTCAGTGAGGCCGTGCTTCCGCTGTTGAAGCATCACGGCGCACAAGCTTTTTCGCTGGTGATGATTCTGGTTGCGTGCACGGGCATTTTCCTGCCCTTGGAGGTGGCTCTCAACCAGGCGTGGGGCGTGACAAAAAGCCGAAACTACCTGTTCAACCAGACCATCGCTTTCGGATTGGCACTGCTGATGCTGGGACTGGGCGTGGCCAGCATGGTGGTGAATGTGAACGTGGACAAGGTGCTCGCTTTTGCCCTGCTGCATGACTCAAGCAACTGGTTTTTCCGGATTCTGAACTACTCTTATGATGCTCTGACCTACATTTGGCTGGCGGTCTCAACGGGCGTCGCGTCGATCTTGTTCTTCTTCTCGGTGTACTACATTCTGCCCAACCGCAAGGTACCCTGGCGGCCGGTGATGCGCACATCCATCATCACGGGAGGCGTCTGGCTGATTTCGAGGTTCATCTATGCGGCGATGTTGCCGCATCTGAATTTCCAGGCGCTTTACGGACCCTTTTATGTCTCGGTGGGGCTGCTCTTCTGGGCGTATATTTCCGGGCTGATTCTGTTCGCCGGAGCGCAGTTCAGCGTGGCGCGGCTGGGAAACTCGGCACGTAAGGAATAGCGCCGGCGATAAGCGAGTCCCGAACGATTTCTTGATCTTTGGCCACGATCTCTGAACTCTGCTTTTTTCGCTTTGTCTTCGCCGAGGCCTTTGCGCTACTCTCTTGAGAGCGGCATGTCCCCATCCAAGACCAATTCGCCAGAGATCTCCGATCCGTTTGCCTGCTTTCATCCGGTGACGGCGGAGTGGTTCAAGGCCGTCTTCGACGCGCCCACCGCGCCGCAGCGGATGGGCTGGCCTGTGATCGCGCGCGGTGAGAATGCGCTGATCCTTGCGCCCACAGGCACAGGCAAGACACTGGCCGCGTTCCTGTGGTGCCTGGACCGGCTGATGCTTCAAAACAGGGATCAGGGATCAGGAATCAGGGATCAAAAAAACAGGGATCAGCGATCAGGGAACAGGGAACAGAAAACCGCCGACTACGAGCGGTCAGGCTGCCGGATCGTCTATGTTTCGCCATTGAAGGCGCTGGCCGTGGATGTGGAGCGGAATCTGCGCTCACCGCTCGCCGGCATGGCCAACATGGCGAGGCGCATGGGCGTTACCTTTCATGAGCCGCTCATCAGCGTGCGCACTGGAGACACGCCGCAGCGCGAGCGGGCCCGCTTCGCGCGTCATCCCGCCGAGATTCTCATCACCACGCCCGAGTCGCTCTATCTGATTCTTACCTCGCAGGCAGCCGAGGCGCTGCGCACCGTCGAAACCGTCATTATCGACGAGATTCATGCGCTGGTTCCGACTAAGCGCGGCGCGCACCTGGCCTTGACGCTGGAACGCCTGCAGGCGCTGACCGCGAGACCGCTACAGCGCATCGGCCTCTCCGCCACGCAGCGGCCGCTCGAAGAGGTCGCGCGATTTTTGGGCGGAGTGGAAGTGCAGGGACCAAGGGACCAAGCCACCCCAGCGAGCGAAGATCGCTCGCTGGGGGCCCCGGCAGGGACCGAGGGAACAAGATTGCGAGCCCGTGAAGAGGTTGCGGATTCTTACACTGATTCGGATCCACCGATCCCTGATCCCTCGCTCTCGGAGGTGGCGGACGCCGCCGATTCTTCGGTCCCTCGTTCCCTTGGTCCCTTGGTCCCCGATGTGGCCGAGGCCACATCGCTTCGCTATCGACCGGTCACGATCGTCAATGCCGCCGCGCCCAAGCAGCTCAAGCTGCGCATCGAGGTCCCGGTGGAAGACATGGCGCGGCTGGGCGAGATGGAAGAGATTCCTTCGGGGCCGGCATCGCAGACTCCGCGCCGCGTCTCCATCTGGAATGCAATTCATCCGCGCCTGCTCGAAATTATTCGCGAGCGCAACTCGACCATTCTTTTTGTCAATTCACGCCAGACCGCCGAGCGGCTTGCCGGAGCCCTCAACGACCTGGCCGGCGAGCCGATTGCACGCGCGCATCACGGCTCGCTCGCCGCCGCGCAGCGCTCTGTGATCGAAGAGCAGCTCAAGGCCGGGCAGATCAAGGCGCTGTGCGCAACCTCGACTCTCGAGTTGGGCATTGACATGGGCGCGGTCGATCTCGTTGTGCAGATCGAGTCGCCGCCTTCAGTTGCGAGCGGCATGCAGCGCATTGGCCGCGCCGGCCACCACGTGGATGCGGTGAGCGAGGGCATTCTTTTCCCCAAGTATCGCGCCGACCTGGTTGCTTGCGCCGCGGTCACGCGCGCCATGCACGACGGCCACATTGAGTCGACGCGCTTCCCGCGCAACCCCCTCGATGTGCTGTGCCAGCAGTTGGTGGCCATTGTCGCAAGTGCAGGGACCAAGAGACCAAGCCACCCCAGCGAGCAAAGATCGCTCGCCGGGGACCCCGGCAGGGACCAAGGGACCAGGCGGCAGAGATCAATGGGCGCCGCGAATCTCTTCGACGAAGAGACGCCGCAGGATTGGGATCGCGCGAACTCCGCTAGCGCCGCCAACCCCGCTCTTGCCGAGGTCTCAGTCGATTTTCTCTTCGACCTCATCCGCGGCGCAGCTCCGTTTGGCTCGCTTTCGCGCTCGGCCTTCGACGGCGTGCTCGACCTGCTCAGCGGCCGTTATCCGTCCGACGAATTCGGCGAACTGCGCCCGCGGCTCACATGGGACCGCGTTCGCAACGTCGTCACGGCGCGCGACGGCGCGGCGCGCCTGGCGATTCTGAACGCAGGAACAATTCCCGATCGCGGTCTCTACGGCGTCTTTCTCGCATTCACTGACGGCAAGCCGGTGCGCGTGGGCGAGCTAGACGAAGAAATGGTTTTCGAATCGCACCCCAACGAGACGTTCATCCTC
>JBEKWT010000376.1:0-3397 GCA_049512795.1 Occallatibacter sp. | reverse complement strand
CCGCTTAGACGCTCCGCGATTTCGCTTTCGATCCCGCGTAGTAGACTTAGCCTTGGTTTTTGCTGGGAGCCTGCTCGATGCAGATTACGTTTGCCGCTTCGGAGTGCACGCCATTCGCCAAGACCGGCGGACTGGCTGACGTGGTGGGCGCGCTTCCGAAAGAGCTCGTCAAGCTCGGGCACGAAGTGACGGTCTTCCTCCCGCTTTATGCTCGCGTGCGGCGTCATATCGAAAGTGACGGCGGGGGCGAGCCGAAATACGCGATTCAATCGCTCACCATTCCATTCCGTTCCTACAACCGCTTCGCCGGCGTGGTAGACGCCGGTGTTCGGGACGGGGTGCAGTACTACTTTATTGATTGCCCAGAACTATTTGACCGCAAAGAACTTTATGGTCCGAGTGGCGCTGACTTCCCCGACAACGCCGAGCGCTTTGGCCTCTTCTGCCGCGCTGTCATCGAGGCTTCAAAGCGGCTCGGCGTGCCCGACGTCTTTCACGTCCACGACTGGCAAGCCGCGCTCATTCCCGTCTACCTGCGAACGGTCTACCAGACCGATCCCGATTTGCTCGGCGCGGGCACTGTGCTCACCATCCATAACGCCGCATACCAGGGCGCGTTTCCGCCCAGGACTACCGAGGAACTGCTCCTTCCCTGGGAAGTTTTCACGATGGACAAGTTGGAGCAGTACGACCGCTTCAACTTCCTCAAAGGCGGAGCGGTGTTCTGTGACCAACTGACAACTGTCAGCAAGAAGTATGCTGAGGAGATTCAGACGCCGGAGTTCGGCGAACAGCTCGACGGCATTTTTTTGAAGCGCGCGGCGGACTTGCACGGCATCCTGAACGGCGTTGACTACGCGCTATGGAACCCGGCAACGGACGGTCACCTTGCCGCGCACTTCACGCCGGAGAATCTTGAAGGCAAGCGCGCCTGCCGCGCCGATCTGCTGCACGCATTCGGCCTGGAGAACGTGCCGGAAACGAGCCCGGTGATCGGAATCGTCTCGCGCTTCGCCAAACAGAAGGGCTTCGACATTCTGGCCGAGATCGCGGAGGAGATTGCCGAACGCGATGTTGCGGTGGTGGCGCAGGGGACTCACGACCCTTATTACGAGAACCTCTTCCGCGGCTGGGCATTTCGCCATCCAGCCAACATCGCGGTGCGGATTCGCTACGACGAGGCGCTGGCGCACAAGGTCGAGGCCGGCTCCGACATGTTTCTGATGCCGTCGCATTACGAACCATGCGGCCTGAACCAGATCTACTCGCTGAAGTACGGAACGGTGCCCATCGTGCGCGCCACCGGCGGCCTGGACGACACGATCGAAGAGTGGGACGCGAAGAAGGGGACGGGCACGGGCTTCAAGTTCGCGGGATTCGATCCTAAAGACCTGCTCGCCGAGATCGATCGCGCGACTGAAGCCTTCCGCGACAAGAGGGGTTGGACGCAGTTGATGCGCAACGGAATGGCACGCGATCACAGCTGGCGAGGGCCGGCGAAGGAGTACGTGCGGGTGTACGAAGAGGCTGCGCGTGCAGGAAATGAGAATAAGTGAGAAATTTGTACATAACACTTTTTATTGCACTTAGTTGTGACAATTGACATATTGACTCATTTATCGTATTTTTTTCTCATGGGAGGGTGAGATGCCATCTCCTTCGGATGCAATCAACATAAGCTGTGCGGCTGAGATCTTTGTCGCAACTGCGCTTTTGCATCAGGAACAGCCGCATCGCACGGACTTTACGATTCAGGAAATCGTTGACCGGGCAGCGCGAGAGAACATCGCTGGGAGACTGCGTTCCGGCGTCAATGTTCACGCCTCGCAGCACTGTGTGGCGAATCGGGCGCCAAATCCCGCTAAGCACCGCATGCTGTTCGCCACCGGAAAGCATACGAGACGGCTGCTGATATCTGGCGATGAAGTGCATCCGGAACGGACGGGAAAAATCTTCCCGGATGCAGGGGAGATTCCGGAGAGATATTTGCCGCTTCTGCATTGGGCGGAGAGGAGATATGAAGAGGGCGATTCAGGACCGACTCCGCAATCATGGGCAGGAGATGTGGAGCAGCGGAAGGTCACGCAACAAGCGGCGGAGACACCGCAGCGGTGGCTGGAGTCACTGCTGGAGATGGAGGGTTTGGGGAGGGAGTATTTGAATGGCGTCGATCCCGACGAATACGTGCGAAAGTTGCGCGAGGGTTGGGAATGAGCCGCGTCTTTCTGGATACGAATTTCTTTATCTACCTGATCGAAGGCGTGGGGCCGCAGGCGAAACGAGCAAGATACCTTCTGAGGGCGTTTACCGAGCGCAGGGACACTCTGCTCACTTCGGTGATGACTCTGGGCGAGGTCCTTGTAGTGCCGCTGGGGAAAGGCGATTTCGTAATGGCGCAGCGGTATCGCCAGATATTTCGCGGCTCAGGAATCGCCCTCCTGCCGTTTGTAGAAACAGCCGCTGAAGCATTCGCGCGGATTCGCGTGGGCGGCGCGGTCAAGCCGCCGGATGCGATTCAGCTGGCAACCGCTGGAACCGCGGGCTGCGATCTTTTCCTTACCAATGACGATCGGCTCCAGGGAATCACGGTACCCGGAATACAGTTCAGCACTTCATTCGAAAAAGCTCCCATTTGATGAGGAGTCGGCCGGGTGGGGCATGCGAAGAAGTATGTGCAAGTGTATCAACACGCGATGCGCCGGAGGTTAATGCTCGTTCATGGCTGCTTCTGCTAACCTGTGAACTCTTGTTGAAGACACTTTCCCCGGAGGATTGCGATGAAGATTCTGTTAATGGCAGCGTGTTGTTTGTTGGGGCTGGTTTCCCTCAAAGCGGCGGCGCAGGCGGGCAGCGCGAGCAGCGCGCCGGCAACTGCCACGATTGCCACCCCAGCCGATGCCCTCGATGCGCAGTTGAGCATCATTGAATTTGAAATGATGGGCGCGGTGAAGGCCATGCCGGCCGATAAGTTCGACTTCGCACCAAGCCAGGCGATCTTTGTGCCGGGGCAAAAGACGGAATTCGCGACGGTGAGGACGTTCGCACAGCAGGCGACCCATGTGGCGCAGGCCAACTACTTTTTTTACAGTGTCGTCAGCGGCCTTAAGCCGGACGTGGACATGCAGGGGCTGCCGAAGCTGACGAAGAAAGACGACGTGGTGGCCGCGCTGGCGGGCTCGTTTGCCTTTGCGCACAAGGCCATCGCCACATTGACGCCCGGCAACGCGTTTGAAGTGGTTAAACTGCCGGAGCCGGGCATGTGGACGCGCGGAACGGCTGCTTCCTTTGCGGTTGCACACGCATTCGACCACTACGGCCAGATGGTGGAGTATCTACGGATGAACGGGATTGTGCCGCCGGCCAGTGCGAGATAGCAGCAAGTGTTGAAGACACTGGC